>CANFTU010000009.1 GCA_947450005.1 Comamonadaceae bacterium
CATTACCAACCCCGAACACTTCGCGGTTGCGCTGTCGTACGACCCGACCTCTGACGGCGCCCCTATCTTGCTGGCCAAAGGCGTTGATTTCACGGCCTCCCGCATCCGCGAGGAAGCCAAGCTGCACGGAATCGAGATATTTGCGGCGCCCGAACTGGCGCGTGCCCTGTACTTCACCACCGAGTTGGACCAATCAATTCCCGAAGCCCTATACCACGCAGTGGCGCAGGTGATTGCCTATGTGTTCAGCCTGGCCCAGATCCAACCCGGCGCAAACCCGATGGCCCGCCCGGTACCGAAAATCCCGGAGGCCATGTTGTTTGACACCGACGGCAAACCCTTGGTTGCGGGGGCTGCAACATGAGATCGCCCTTGACCTCCCGCTCGGAAGAGTTCGATAGCCGCGCGCCTTTGCTGTTCCGCGCAGCCGATATGTTGCGCCTGGAGGGCGTGGTCGCCGCCGTGACGCAGGACGGCATGAGCCTGGCGCTGGTGAGCCGGCATGAGGCAATCCTGGACCATTACGGCAAGATTTTGGTTGAACGCTTGCGTGCAGTGGCGCCCGAAATTGGGATCGAGATTTATTTTCCGGCGAGCGCCGAGGCGTTGCTGGCCCGCTTCAATGCGGCTTTGGGTGACTACACCGTGCAGCAGGCGATGGAAGCCAACGTGCCGATTGCGCCGCCCAAGATTTGGATCGTTCACGACGCGTCGGCTTTGCCGGACCATGAAATTCAGCTGCTGGCCCGTCTGGTTCAGCATTTCCCGGGCGCCAATATCCGCGTGGTGATGCTCTTGCCGCAAGGCAGCAAAAAACAAAAACTGCTGATTTCGTTCGGCCGCCGGATTCTGAACTGGGAAATCGACCCCCCAACACCTGAGCAGGCGGACAACATGCTGGCGCAGGCCCAGGTCCAAGGCGGTGAAGGTGCGGTGCGCGCGCTGCTGCAAAAAATCGCGGTACCCCTGAACGCACCGCCCAAGCATGCGCAGGAGGCGGACCCGCAGGACGAACCCCCTTTGTTTGCGCCTACTCCCGCCACGCCGCCGCCTGTTGCAACGCCCGTGGCGCCACCGCCGCCGGCCGAAGAGCCCCTTCCCATTCCCGCCAAGCCCAAGGCTTCCAAATCCTGGATGCCCTGGTTCTTGGGTATTGGCGCCTTGTTGGTGGTATCGGCGGCTTCGGTGGCCATCTTGCACCGCGAAGCGGTGGTCCGGTGGTTGGGTGGCGCGCGGCATGCCGATGCCCCGTCTGCTGCGGCCGCGCCGCCGGCGCCGGCTTCCAGCCCGAGTACGGTTGTCGCGGCGGTTCCGGTTACCAGCGTGACCGTCACAGGCGCATCGACTTCCGCGGTGCTTGCCGCCAGCGCGGCATCCCCAAGCCCTGCGCCCGCAGCGACCCCCCCGCAGCCGGAGCGCAATGCAGCCAGCGAAGAAGTCGTGATCGCGCCGGCACAAATCCGCGCGGGCCAAAGTTGGGTGCAGCAGATGCCGGCCGGGACTTTTCTGGTGCAGCACGTGATCGTGCCGAGTTACACCGAGGCCAACCAGTGGATGCAAGCCCATACCAACCTCAAGCGCGCCCATTTGGTGGCCTTTTATTTGCCCAATGACAGCAACACGCAGTTTTGCGTGGTCTCCGGTCCGTTTGAATCGCTGGCACAGGCATCGGCCTATGTCCAAAATCCCAATGTTCCCCGCGGCAGCCAGGTCCGCTCTGCGCGCTACATGAAAGAGCAGTTCACACCGGAATCAGCGAACGCTTATGCGGAGAAGCGCCTGGAGAACCGGCGGTGAGTGAGCCACAAGTCATCCGCAGCGGCGCCGCCCATGAGGTATCGGTCGCGCCCGGCAGCACGGTGGCCAAAAGCCATGTGGCCGCTCCCCGTGAGACGGTGATTCGGCAAAACCCCGTGCTGGAAGCCGAGTACGTTGCGGAAGGCGATCCCACGGATCCCAAGGCGCTGTCGCTCGGTCAGCCCAAGCCGGAAGCGGCTGCCCGCGAAAAACCGGTGGTCGCACAGAACCGCGGCCGCTTGTTCACCGCCGAACCGACTGCGCCGCCCCCGCCTCCCGTAGCGCAAGACGGGGATGAAGAGCAAGAGCCGGAGATGAACTTCCCTGCCCGCTTGATACACCTCCATATGGAAAACGAAAAAATGCGCGCGGTGTTGGATGACCTGGAGCACACCCTAGAGGCTCCATAAGCCCCCGGGCCCTGTACCCCCTTATTTGAGAGACGCTTATGAGCCAAGAAGACGCTGCCACCCCGCCAGTCACTGAGGCTGTGGAGCCATCCGATCCCGGGCACGACGCGCCGGAGGTCCAGGAGGATCCCCCGTTCCTGGCCGACGAAAGCCCTGCGGACAGCGCAGCGCTACCCGCCGAGCCGCGCGTTTTTGATGCCCAGGCCCATGCGGTGACCGCCACCGCAGTGGAGAAGGTCCTGGCTGATCTGCACGACAAGGAAGTCGAAGAAATCAACCAGTTGAAGTCCAGTCTGATCGACTCTGCGGAGCTGGCCACGCGGGCATCCGGTTTGGCGGCACTGGCCGCCGGCACCATGCAAAAGGCCACCAACAAGCTCACGGAGACTTATGGCGCAGCCCAGAACCTGGGGATGATTTGCCTGGCCGTTTTCGTGGCCCTGGCGGTTGTGGCCATCACCCTTTTCGGATTCATGACCTACCGATTGCAGGAGCGTGTGGCGCAGCTGGACGCCATGCTGGTAGCGGTTGGTAAGCGGGTGGTGACGATGGACGATTCCATCGAACTGTTCAACAACACCGGAACCCTGCTGGGCGACGTGTCACAGAAACAGAGCGGCCTGATGACCTCGCAAAAGCAGCTCGAGTCCCGGGTTGATGACGTGGCGAAAGGCCTGGGCAACATGATCGACGCGATGGCCAAGAAGCCCGCAGCCGAAGGCAACAAAGTTCAGGACAACACCAAGCAATTGCAGCAGGCGCTGGAGCAGACCACCAAGCAGGTGCAGGCACTCGAGCAAAAAATCCAAGCCCAGGGTGAAATCTTGAAACAACTGGCCGCCCAGGGCCAGCGGCCTGTCGTGGTACAGACGGACGCTGCGGCGCTGAAGAAAGCGGCTGAGGCGGCCGCGAAATCCGTCAAAGACAAGATCGACCAGGAAGCCGCCGCGCGCGCCGCTGCTGCGCCGCCGCCAGCCCCGCCGCCCAAGCCGCGCGAGCGTCCGGTTCAGTTTCCGCGCCCGGGCGAATAGCCCGGCGCCCTGTCGGGCCGACGCCGCTCAATCGCTGCGCAGTCCGAACTTCTGAATTTTTTCAATCAGGGTGGTGCGCTGCACGTTCAGGATGCGCGCCGTTTGCGACACATTGCCTTTGGTGCGGCTGAGCGCCTGGGCAATCAGATCGCGTTCGATCTCGGCCAAGCGGTGCTTGAGCGACAGCCCTTCCGGAGGCAGCACCGGCAGACCTTCGGACAAAAAGGTCATGTGCTCGACCTCGTTTTGCAAGGCCGGCTCATCCGGCTCTGTCTCATCAAAAATTCCACCCGCGCTCGGGTTGTCCTGGTTGCCCAGTAACACCGCAGATTCCTCAAACTCCAGGGGCAGCGAGGGGTTCTGATCCGACACGGCTTTGAGCGCCGCCAGACCGCGGGGCAGCAGGCTGGAAGCAAAGTTGCGCAACTCCAGTTTCTGGCCCGCAAACAGCGTGCTGAAGCGGTCAATCAGATTGGAGAGTTCACGCACATTGCCCGGCCAGGCGTAGGTTTTGAGCGCCTCCATGAAATCCGGGGCAAAGCTGATCGGCGCCTCGCCGCTGGCGGCATGGTGTTTGGCGAAAAAAGTCAGCAAGGTGGGAACGTCTTCGCTGCGTTCGCGCAAAGGCGGCGTGTTCAGCGGCAGCACGTTGAGGCGGTAGTACAAGTCTTCCCGGAAGCGCCCGGCAGCGATTTCCGCTTCCAGGTCGCGGTGGGTTGCAGCAATCACCCGCACATCCACCGCCACGGGACGGGTTCCGCCCACCGGATCGACCACGCGTTCTTGCAAGACCCGCAGCAGCTTGACCTGCAATTCCAGCGGCAGGTCGCCGATTTCGTCCAGGAATATCGACCCGTTGTGCGCCAGCTCAAAGCGGCCCACGCGGTCGGTCACGGCGCCGGTGAAAGCCCCCTTTTTGTGGCCGAAGAGTTCGCTCTCGATCAGGTCTTTGGGGATGGCTGCGCAGTTGATGGGGACGAAATTCGCGCCCGCGCGCGGTGACAGTTCGTGCAGCGAGCGCGCCACAATTTCCTTGCCGGTACCGCTCTCGCCGGTGATCAGCACAGTCGAGTTAGACGCCGCGACTACAGGCAGCAAATTGCGGATCGCTTTGATCGCGTCGCTCTCGCCGACGAAATTCGGCACGTTGCGGGCTTTTTGCGTAGTCAAAATGTTTCTGTGTGAACAAGGCGACGGCCAGGGGAGAAGGGCGTTGCACGCACCATTTCCAACGAAACTACATGATAGCAGCCACTGTCGACAAGTGGACACTTTTTCACACATTCACAATTTTGACAAGGTTTCGACACCCGCCGCCCGATTGCATAATGCGTTTCGCCCTATTTTTTCCACTGCATACTTTGCCGCGAAGCCGCATATGACCCTTGCATTGGCAGATCCTCGCAGCTCCGCCCTCACGAATTTGGGGAGCATGTATGCCCAGGGCCTGGGTGTACCGCAGGATTTTGGACAAGCGCTGCAGTGCTATGAATCAGCTGCCATGCGCGGACAGGCGCAGGCGCAGGCCAACCTGGGTGTGATGCACGCCCACGGGCAGGGCGTTCCACAGGACTTTGCGTGCGCAGCCCGCTGGTACGAGGCCGCTGCAGCCCAGGGCGAACCTGCCGCCCAATCCCGCCTTGCTGTGTTTTACGCCAACGGGCTTGGTGTGGCGCAAGACTTTGAGCGGGCCCGAGCGCTGTATGAACAAGCAGCCGCCCAGGGCGACCCCTTGGCCCATGCCAATCTGGGCATCATGTTTGCCAATGGTCAGGGCGTGCCCCCGGACCCGGCGCGCGCCCGCGACCATTTGACGCAAGGCGCCGCCTCCGGTGAGGCTGCCGCGCAGTACGGCATGGGCGTTTTATGCGCCCAGCAGGTACCGCCGGACTGGGCGCAGGCGCAGGACTGGTACACCCGTGCCGCAGAGCAAGGGCATGTGCGCGCCCAATTCAATCTGGGCCACCTCTTCAGCGTGGCGGCGGGCCCGGCGCGCGACTTGGACCAGGCATTGCACTGGTACGGCAAAGCCGCCGCGCAGGGGGATCCGGCCGCACACTACAACCTGGGTGTGATGTACAGCAGCGGCACCGGCGTGCCGCGCAACCCGGCGCAAGCCGCGGAGCATTACCGCATGGCCGCCGGCCTTGGGGAAGTGTCGGCCCAGTTCAACCTGGGCGTCATGGCGCTGGTGGGCGAGGGCATAGAACAGGATTTCGCGCAGGCGCTGGCCTGGTTCGGGCAGGCCGCCGAACAGGGCGATGCGGTGGCGCAACTCCAAATGGGGGTTTTGATCGCCAATGGCCAAGGCACGCAGGCCAATGCGGAGGTGGCCTGCCAATGGTTGCAACTGGCGGCCGAGCAGGGTGAGGCCCATGCCTGGTTCAATTTGGGCCAGTTGCACCAGCGCGATCAGCCGGGCGGGCCCCGCCTGCCGCAGGCCCTGAGCGCGTACCGGGCAGCGGCGTCTATGGGCTTTGCACCGGCGCAGGCGGCTTTGGGTTGGATGTACGCCAAAGGCGAGGGCACCTTGCAGGACTTTGTGAAGGCGCATATGTGGTTCAACATTGCCGCCGCCGGGGGCAACACCGCCGGGGTCGAGGGCCGTGAGTTTGTGGCCGCACGCATGTCCGCCCAGCACATTGCGCAGGCGCAAGACCTGGCGCGCGAGGCCCAGAAGAAGAATCTGCAGGGCTATGACTGAGGCCTTTTTCCACCAGGAATGGGCGCAACTGGAAGATGTGCTGGCCCGCACCCGGAGCCGGGTCACCCTGCGCTGCAAGCACACGGTAGCGCGCGTGGTATTCGACGCCTTGGTCCAATGCCGGCGCCAAGGCGCGCAGGTGCAACTGTCGCTGCCCGACACCGCTTTGAACCGCCATTCCGCCATCGCCTGGGAGCGCCTGAGCGCCATTGGCGGACAGATCGCGTGGCGCCAACCGGCTTCTGAGGCGTCGGCGGATGGGTCTTTCCCCGCGCTTGCGTTGGTTGTGGACGAGGCGCAGGTTTTCACCGGCAAACTCAGCAGCGGCGTCTGTCCCGCCGATGACGCCTCCGAAGTGCCCGGCCTGGTCTGCTGGAGCGACGCCGATTTTGTGCGCCAGACCCGGCAGGTACTCGATGAAGAGGCTGGTTGGGGCGTTGTTGAGGCGGACCCTGGCGCTGCCCTCTGCGCCTCGGGCGCGGTTCAAATCCGGCGGGGCGGCAGTGCCGCGCAGCAGGCCTGGTTGGCCCGGGTCCTGCAACACCATGCGCTGGCGACCCAGGCTGAAATTGCCGAAACCCAACGCCAGATGGCTTTGTTCGACCACGCGCAAGAGCAGTCGCTTGGACCTTTGATGCGCGACTACCTGCGTGCCAAGGCTCTGTATCTGCAGCAACTCGCCCTGCAGGACCAGGCCGCGCGCGAGGAGGCCCGTGCCGCGCAGCAGCGCTGGAGCGATTACGAAGCTTCGCAAGCCGCCGCCGACCAGGACGCCGGACCGTTGACCCTGGACGATGACGCCTTGGACCAGATCAAACAGCTCTACCGCAAACTGGCCATGCAGTGCCACCCGGACCGGGTCGCCGACGCCGACCAGGCGCGCGCGGCGCAGTTATTCCAGTCCCTGCAAACCAGCTACCGCCGCGGCGATATGGCCGCTTTGTATGCCCTGCAGGAGTCGGTGGCGCGGGCCGGGTTTCAAGCGCAGGCCTCCAGCGAGATTGCGCAGCCCGAAGCCCAAAGTCCAGCGCATGCATCCGATGCGCAGGCGGCGCAAGAGGAACAGGCGGCATTGGAGGCGCGGCTGCGCGCGCTGCGCAGCGCGCTGGGTCAGCGCCATGAAGCGTTGGAGGCACTGCGCACCTCGGCGACCTGGCGCACCTTGAGCAGCCAGCCCAATTGGGACGTCTGGTTCGCGCAGCAGCAGCAATATTTGCAAGGCGAGCTGCAGCGTTTTGAGGCGGAGTTGCACACCCACGCGCCGTCAGCGCCTGACCCGATGGCGCATGCCTGAGTCCGGCCGACTGGCGGGCGCCTTGCGCACCGTGGCCGCCCAGGCGCTGACCGTGGCCAGCGCCAACCGGCTGGACTTGGTGGCGCAAACCTTGGACGACGTGCAGCAGCGCGAGACGCGGGCGTTTTTCGAGGCCCATTTGTCTTTGCTGCAGCATGGTGTGCAAAACCACTATCCGCTGGACGCCGAACGCTTGGCCGCGCACGCCATGCGCTGGGATTGGCGGCGTCTGAGCGCCAGCGCGGCCATTCCCTGGTCGCTCGATCTGCTGACCCAGTTTGAAGATTGCTGGGACTGGGACACCCTGAGCAAAAACCGGTACCTGCCCTGGTCGGGCGCTTTGCTGCAAGCTTTTGTGCGGCGCTGGAACTGGGGCCTGCTCAGCGGCAACCCGGCTCTGCCCTGGAGTCTGGAGTTGCTGGAGGCGTTCGCCCCGCTGTGGGACTGGCGCGTGCTCAGCCGCAACGCCGAGCTGCCTTGGACCGGCGCGCTGATCACCGGCAACACCCACCTGTGGGACTGGGTCGGGTTGAGCTGGAACGACGGGTTGCCGTGGAATCTGACGCTGATGACGCGTTTTGCTGAGCGCTGGGATTGGACCGGCTTGAGCGCCAACCCCGGTTTGCCCCTGGACGCCGACATGGTGGCGGAGTTCGCGCCCTTTTGGAACTGGTCCTGGCTGAGCCGCAATACCCAAATTGCCGCGGATGCCGCGCTCTTGCAGGCCTACGCCGATCACTGGGATTGGACCGCCTTGAGCCAACGCCGCTTGCTGCGCTGGGACGCGGAGCTGCTGGCGCAATTCGCCACGCGCTGGGATTGGAAGGCCCTGAGCGCCAATGCCGCGCTACCCTGGAGCGAGGATTTGCTGCTGCGCTGGGAAGACCATTGGGATTGGCAGGCCTTGAGCGGCAACACCGCGCCGTGGTGGAGCGAAGCGCTGCTGGAGCGCTACGCCCAGCGCTGGGACTGGGAATACCTCAGCGAAAACCCCGCACTCCCCTGGAGCGATGCGCTGGTGTCGCGCTGGGCCGCGAACTGGGATTGGGACAAACTGAGCTGGAACCCCGCCCTGCCCTGGACGCAGGACGGCGCGGCGGCGATGTTGGCTGCACACGCCGGCCGCTGGGATTGGGCCGGCCTCAGCCAGAACGAGACCATGCCCTGGTCCCAAGGCTGGGTGGACGCATTCGCCGACCACTGGGATTGGGAGCGCCTGAGCGCCAATCCAGCCCTGTTTGCGGCGCTGGCGCGGGCTGGCGCAGGGCCCGATGCCTTGGCTGCTTTCATCCTGCGCTACGCCGACCGCTGGAATTGGGCCACCCTGAGCGGGCAAGCGGATTTGCCCTGGTCCCAGGCGCTGTACCGGCAATGTGCTGCCCATGCTTTTGCGCATGTGGTGGCGCAGCACCAGGATTTTGGGGTCAGCGTCCTCCCGGTGGAGGTGGTGGGCACTTTGCTGGCGGCCCTGGACAGCGGCGACATCTTGCCGGGCGCGGAATTTGCATGACTCGGCGTGAATAGCCTCGTCTTGCCGCTTTGCGCCATCCGGTGACACACGCCGGTCGGCGCGGGGTATGCCCACTCCCAAGGATTCCGGAATGAGCCCATTGCATCCACTGGCACCCGCGCAGCACATGCAGGCGCAGGCGCATCTGCCACGCCCGGGTTACCAGGAGCCACAGCCCTTGACGGCGCACATCGTCTCCCACGAATTGCATGTGCCCCACCCGCAACGCGTGCACACGGCGACCCACCAGTGGCACCGTCCGCAGCACCAGGCGTTGGGGCCGATCCTGACTCCGCAAGAGTGAATCGAAACCCGCGCCTGCCGTGAAAACCCTGCTCGACGACGCCAACGCCGCCTACCGCCGGGGTGACTTCGCCAACGCGCTGCGCATCTCGCGGCCGCTGGCCTCGCTCGACTATGCGGCGGCCCAGAACAACCTGGGCTTTATGTACGCCAACGGCCAAGGCGTGAACCAGGACTACCGCGAGGCCCTGAAGTGGTACCGCCTGGCCGCAGACCAGGGCTATGCGCCGGCTGAGTACAACCTGGGCTTTATGTATGCCAATGGCCAGGGTGTGGACCGCGACGACGCCACCGCCTTGGAATGGTACGAGCGCGCCGCCGAGCAAGGGCTGGCGGATGTGCAAACCAATCTGGGTTTTATGTACGCCAACGGCCAGGGCGCGGCGCAAGACAGCGTCCGCGCTGCGCATTGGTTCGCCAAGGCGGCGGCGCAGGGCGATGCCACCGCGCAGTTCCATTTGGGCCTGATCTACGCCCTGGGAGACGGCTTACCGCAGGACCTGGTGCAGGCTCTCAAGTGGTACGAGTCCGCCGCGGCGCAAGGGCATGCCTATGCGCAGGTCAAGCTGGGCTTGCTGCTTTCTCAGGGTCAACATCCGGCGGTGCCCCAGGATCTGGTGCAAGCGCGCAAGTGGTACGCGCTGGCCGCCGGTCAGGGCGATGCGGCGGCCCAGTTCAACCTGGCCTTGATGCATGCGCAGGGCCAGGGCGCGGAGCCTGATTGGGCCGAGGCCCATGCCCTGTACACACAGGCGTCGCAAAGCGGCCTAGCCTGCGCCCAATTCAATCTGGGCGTTCTGTACGCCACCGGTCAGGGTTGCGAGCCGGATATGGAAAAGGCCGTCGACTGCTACCGGGCCGCCGCTGCCCAGGACCATCCGCAGGCCATCTTCAACCTCGCGGTGCTCAGCGCGCAAGGCGACCACCTGCCCCAAGACCTGGCTGAGGCCGTGGCCGGTTACCAGCGCAGCGCGGCCCTGGGCCTGGCGCAAGCCCACTTTGTGCTGGGTTGCCTGGCGCAGAGCGGCGACGCCGGTCCCGTGGATCTGGCGGCTGCGCGCCAGCATTACCAGGCCGCCGCCGACCTCGGCCATGCCGGTGCCCAGTGCAACTTGGGCGCGGTATACGCCATGGGCGCAGGCGTCAGCGCCGATCCGGTACTTGCCGCGCAGTGGTACCGCCGTGCGGCCGAACAAGGCGACGCGCTGGCCCGCTGCAATTGGGGCTTGTTGCTGCTGCAGTCGCCCGACGCGCCGCAGCGCTATGCCCAGGCCTTTGAATTGCTGCGCCAGTCGGCGGATGCCGGCAATGCAGAGGCGCTATACACCGTGGGCGTGATGTATGCCCAGGGCTGGGGCGTGCCGGCCGACGCGGCGCAAGCCGCGCTGTGTTTTGAGCCGGCGGCTCTGAAAAATCACGCGGACGCCTGGTTCAACCTGGGTGTGATCTACGCATCGGCCAGCGACGGTGCGTCCGATGCAGTGCCTGGCGGTGTCCGCGAAGACGGCCATGCCTTTGCGCGTGACATTCCGCGCGCGCTCAGCAGCTTGCGGGCAGCCGCTGAACTGGGTTGCGCCCAGGCGCACCACAACCTTGGCGTTCTGTACGCGCTGGGTCAGGGGACGCCGGTGGATGTCTGGGAAGCCGCTACCCACTACCAAGCCGCAGCCGAGGCCGGCGACCCCAGCGCCCAGTACGCGCTGGGTATGTTGCTGGCCCAGGAAAATCCTTCTCTGCGCGATGCCGAATCCTCCAAGCAAGCGTCTTTTGCAGCGCTCGAAGCGAGCGCATTGCTCCGGGCAGCCGCTGACCAGGGCCATCCGGGCGCGTTGCAGCAATACACGCTGATGCATGCCGACAGCCGCGATTTCCAGCCCGATTTCCGCCGCATTCTGGACAACTACCGCAGCCTGGCGGATGGCGGCGACGCCCCGTCCCAGTTCAACCTCGCCTTGATGTACGACCTCGGGCAGGGGACTGCGGTGGACCAGGCCCTGGCCACGCATTGGTACGCCAAGGCAGCCGCACAGAACCATGCTGCCGCGCAGTACAACCTGGGCGTCTTGCGCTGGCGCACGCGGGAGCAGGACGCTGCCGGCATAGCCCAGGCACATGCCCAGTGGGAGGCCGCGGCATCCGCCGGTCTGGCCGATGCGCAGTTTGCGCTGGGGGTTTTGGCGGCGCAGGACAGCGGCGAAGGGGCCGCGCTGGCTTTGGGTTACTTTGAACAGGCGTCCCAGCAAGGCCATCTGCAGGCCATGGTCAACCTCGGCAATGGCCTGCGTTTGGCCGGACTGGTCCCTGGCGCTGCCGACCCGGCTGCGCTCAGCCGCGCGGCGCAGACCTATGAACGCGCTGCGTTGCAGGGCGACCCGCTGGCGATGTATATGCTGGCCCGCGCGCACTGGCAGGCTGAGGGCCTGCCCCATGATCCCGCGCTCACCGTGCAGTGGTACACCCGCGCCGCCGACGCGGGCGACGCTGCCGCCCAGTTCTGTCTGGGCCATATGTATGCCAACGGGCAGGGCGTGGAGCAGGACTACGCCATCGCCGCGCGCTGGTATCTGGCCGCCGCCGGACTGCCACCCCCGCCGGCCGCGCCGGGTGCGCCGCCTCAAGAAGTTGGCCTGAATGCCGATGTCCAAGGGTAGCCCTACCTAAGGAACCCCACATGAATCGCTCCGTCCAACTCCTGCTTGTATGCGTTGTGCCTGTTTTGACAGCCTGCGAGGGCATTCCGTTGCACCTGGGTTCGGCGCCTGCGGCAGCCAACACGGCGCCCGTGGCGGCGGCAGCACCCGCGGCCCCGGCGGACGCTGCAGCGCGCGCGGCCTTGGCGCCCAGCGCAGACACGGCCTCTGGCGCCAAAGTGGCTGCTTCCACGACCATGGACGCCGGCACCGTGATTGCGCCCCTGGTGGAGCGCCGCGAAACCCTGACGGCGACGGGCTATGCCGTCATCAGCGTGCAAAACCACCGCAACCCCGCGCAACAGCGCCTACTGGCCATCCGCGCTGCCAAGTTGGACGCCTACCGCGCCCTGACCGAGCAGGTTTATGGCCTGAAGGTGGAAGCCAATGCCACGGTGGCGGATATGGTGGTGCAAAACGACACCTTCCGCAGCCGCGTCGAGGGTGTGATTTTCGGTGCCACGCTGGTCAGCATCACCCCGGCGGGCGACGATACCTATGAGGTGACCTTGACGCTGGACCGCCCGGTGGTTCAGGATCTGCGTTCCTTGTACCTGTCTCAAATGATTGCCAAAGCCCGGTAATTCCCCGCCATGCGACGGTCTCCCCTGCCCATTGTGCGCCGCCCCTTCGGCGGTGTGGGTCGGGTCACGCTTGGGCTGGCATTGATCGGGACGCTGGTCACCGGACTGCGCGTGTCAGCGGCAGAGGTTTTGAGCGCCGAGGAGCGCCTGGCTGCGGTGCGTCAGAGCCTGCTGCAAGCGGCGCTGGAGTCGCCAACCCAGGTTGTTTCCACCAGCTGGATTGACGGCGAGGGCGTGCTGCGCGAAATGAACTCGTTTCGCAACGGCATGCAGGTGCGCGGCGTGCGCATTGTTTCCTACGAGCGCGATGCCAAGGGCGAGCCCAGCGCCGCACTTCAGTGGGACAAGGTTGCTGACGCGGCAGACAAAGCCCCCGCCGTGTGTGCGCCCCCCAGCGAGCGCTTCAAGCATCTGGTGATGCTGCGGTGGGACGTGCCCACCAACTTGCCGGCGGATCAGCTGTGGATGCTGGAATCCTTGCGCTTGATGGTGAACGAGCGCCTGCGCGCCAGCGCACGCACCGGCGGCCAATGGCGGCTGCGTGACAGATTGCCGGAGCCGGAAGGGACTTACCACCGGGCACTGCTGGGCGAGGCCAATCCGGCCTCCAACTGGGGTGCCACCGTCCGCTTGACCCTGGTGCCGCCGGTGGTGGCGCAGGCGCCGTCCAAACCTGCGGCGGACCCCAACGCGGTGGCCGTGCGCGTGCCGGGTTGGTTCGGCGGCAGCGGTTCGCCCCAGCTGTACTGGGACAGCGCACCCCGTCTTTCCGTGCGTTTGGAGCTGTCGCTGCAGGAGCGGGATGTCGCGCGGCCGGCGTTTCAGCGCACCCTGCACATTGATTTGTTATCCGAGCAATCGGGTTTCGGCCCGGTGCAGCTCAGCGAGGCCACGCGCATCGCGCTGGGCCCCCAACTGACGTATCTGGCGGACTCGGTAGGTACCGCCCTGGCCTGCCGGGCGTTCAACCCGCGCGTGACGCTGGCCGACGGTACGCAGTTCCACATTGACGCCGGAGCCGCCTCGGGCGTGCAGGTCGGCGACGAGTGGATTTTGGTCAACAGCCAGCAGATTCCCCAGCGCAGCTTGGACGCCGGGGTCATTGCCCAAACCGTCCTGGCGCGTGTGGCCAGCGTGAGCGAGGGCAGCGCCCAGCTCCAGTGGCTGGCGGGTCCGCAAAAAGCGGTGCAGACGCAATGGCGGGCCTGGCCTGCGCGCAGCCTGCCCTGAAGTGCCTCACGTTTGAGCCTGCCCTAACCCTTTACCTGGAGACGCCACCATGGCCCCGATCACCCCCGATTCCCGCAGGTTCACGACGCCGTTTCGCGTCCTGGCGATGGGCCTGGCCAGCTGCAGCCTCCTGGCTGTGGCGTTGATGCACGCCGAGCCCGCTGGGGCCGGCGAAGCGGCTGCGGCTGAGGCCGCCCCCAAAGCCGCCGCAACTTACACGCCGCGCAGCGGCGAGACCCTGGACCATGTGATCCAGGTCACCATGCCCGACAGCCCGCTGAAGATGGATTTGCTGCGCCGCGCATTCATCAGCCAGAACTCCCTGGCATTTGTGAGCCCCGTGACCACACCGCCCCGGATCAAGAAGGGTGCTGTGTTGACTATTCCGGATCACAAGAAATTGCTGCTCTCGGTCGTGGGGCCGGTCGGCGCCGAGGCGGATGCGGACGCAGCGGGTGGCCAGCGCGCCGCCGCCGCTATCAGCAGCGCGGAAGAGCGCAAGCGTTGGGTGCGCTACCCCTGAGCCGGGATCACCTGGTTCAGCCGTGATCTCCATCACCGAAAACAGCGCACAACAGGTGCGCCCGTCCCCTGTGGTGTTTCCACAGGGGCAGATGTCGCTGCCTTTGGTGGAGGCCAGCACCGCGCGGCTGCTGAATCTCTCGGACGGCCAGGTGGTGCAGGGCACGGTGCAGGCCCAGGGCGATCAACTGGCCTTGTTGTTGCGCGGGCGCTTGTTGGAGTTGCCCACCGGCATGGAGTGGACGATCGGGCAGCGCTTGAACTTGCGCGCCCAGACCAACCCGGATGGAACGCTCACGCTCAACCGTTTGCCCACGCCGGGGCAGGGTAAATCTGCCGCGAACTCGGCGGGTGGGACTGCCGCGTCCGCTGGCGCATCGGCTGCGTCTGCCGCTGCGGGTGGCGCGCGGTCGGCCGGTTCCGCAGCAGCAGGCGCTGGCATGGATCCGGCAATGGCCGCGCGCCAGCAGGCCAGCCCCCAGCCCCCGCCGTCCAGCGTCCCCGCGGGCACTTTGTACCCGCCGCCCGCGCAGCCGCCAAGCGTCGCGAGTGCCGCCACACCGCCCGGGACACCAAGCCCACCAGGTGCAGCGTCGGCTGCCCCGCCCGCGCCGGGTGAACCCCGGGGCCCAAGCCCAAGCACCACGGCCGCGCCCGGTAGCAGCGCGCCGTCCGGGCCGTCCGAGCGTTCGGCCTACGCCGGCCCGGCGCCTGTGGCGGCCGGCAACGTCAGTACCCCGCTGGCCGGTGCGGTCCTGGCGCAGAGCATGCAAGCCCAGCCGGCCAATGCCGGCGTTCTGGTGCAGCAGCAGGTGCTGGTTCAACAGCCTGCGCGCCAGGGAGCGGGGCCACGGATGGCGCAGTCGCCCGAAATTCCTTCGGCCGAGCCCGAGGATGCGGAGCCGGGCAGCAGCGCCTACGCGCCGACCATCCTGCCTTTGCCCCCCTTGCCCGAGCGCGCTGCGCCGCTGTCAGCACCATCGGTAGCCCGGGTCGATGCCCCCACGGTGCAAGCCATGGGATTGAAAGATGGCCAGGTCTTGCAGGCCAGCGTGCAGGCGCGCGATGGTTCATTGGGCTTCGTCGTCGACGGGCGGGTCCTGCCGACCCTGCAGCCCGGTACCCAGGACAGCCCGCTGCTGGTCAACCTGCGGGTTGAAATCAATGAAGACGGCACGGCCACCTTGCACAACTTGCTGGCACCCGCAGCCAAGCCCACAAGCGCTGCGCCGCCGCTGGCCTTGGCGCCCGTGTCCCTGGCAGGCGTCCTGGCGACCGTGGCGGAAGAGGCGCCGCAGCGGGTCACCCTGGGTCCGCAGGATTTTTTCTCGCGCCTGGGCAGTTTGCTGTTCCGCGCCAACGGGCTGCCCGAGCTGGTCAACCTGTTCAACAGCGGCACCTTGGACGCGGTTTTGCGCCAGGTGGGCCGGCCTGATTTGCAGGCCCAGTGGTCACGCCAGCGCTTGAGCATGGCGCAGCTGTCCCCCCGCGATGTCCGCAGCGCGGTGCAGGCCGCGCTGGGCTCGGAGCGCAGTTTGCTCAGCGGCGTGGACCGCGACATGCCGGCCCATGACACCAAGCAGCTGCTCATGGGTGCGCTGGCGTCCATGGGTGCGTTGGACGATCTCAGCAGCGAAGAGTTAGGCGCGGCGCAGCAACTCCAACGCGGGGTCGACGACTTGGAGTCCGCGCAGGTGCGCGCCGCCCAGGCACAGACGCAGCAGGACCTGGTGTTCAACATGGTGATCCCTTTCCGGGACGCTTCGCCGGTTGAAATCCAGTTCGAGCGGCGCCGCACCAGCGAGGGACGGTCCACGCCGTTCACCGTCAACATCCATTCCACCAGCGCCGATTACGGCGAGTTGTGGCTCAAAACCGAGCTGCTCGCCCAGGACCGGGTGGATTTGATGATGTGGGCGCGCAGCGCAGCCGTGGTGGATATGGCGCAGTCGGGCGCGGCCAACCTGGGCGCGCAACTGCAGTCGGCGGGAATCGCCATGCGCTCTTTTCAGGTCATCCATGGTGAACGCCCCGGTGGGCCAGCAGGCGCGAGCCAGGAGCCGCCGGTGTCTGCTTTGGCCGGCGCCGTTTTGGACATCCGCGCATGAGTTACCGCCGCCAAGCCATTGCGCTGGAATACGGGCAGCACCTCACGCCGGTGGTCACGGCCAAGGGGGACGAGGAGATCGCCCTGGCCATGATCGCGCAGGCGCAGGCCAATGGCGTCTACATCACCCAGGATCCGCAACTGCTGGCGCTTTTGAGCCGGCTCAACGTGGACGATGAAATCCCGCCCGAGCTGTATGCGGCCGTTTCCGTCATCTTGTCCTGGGTGTATTGGCTCAAGGGCATGCGCCCGGGCGATGAAAAAGGTGTTGGCAGCGATGTCGCCGCCGGTAGCGGGGAGTCCGCAGGCGAGCGCAGCGGCGCAGTGGATGGGGTGGAACTGGGTGCGCCGTCTGACCCGGTGGACGGTTTGGCCTAGGCTTCGTTGTAGCCGCGTCCGCGTGAGAAACGCGACACATTGCCCAGCCGGTCATAAATCTCGACACCGCTGCCGGTTCCTGGCAGCCGTAAGCTGTCCAGCGCGCCACGGATCGATTCGAGTTTGCGCTCCATCAGTACGGCGTTGCGCCGGTGCATGTCGCGGCACTCGGCAATGCTTTCGAGCCAACCGCTCCACTGCGGGTCGGTTTCCAGAACGTCTTTACCCGGCGCCATCTCCGTGAGCCGGGACAATAAATCATTTTTGATGGGTTGCAGGCGCTCGAATTCGTCCAGATCTTGCACGCGCAGCGCGTCGAACTCCAACTCCAGCATCTGACTGAGCTGCAAGACCAGCGCCTGTGCGCGCTGATGGAGGTCGGGATCGATCGGTTCTGCCAATGGGGCGTGCCTCAGCCTTTGATCATCTGCTCGATAGACCAAAAGCTCTCCGCAATGCGCCGGGGATCCAGGGGGTACTTTCCGTCCTGGATGGCCTGGCGGATCGAATCAACCTTCTTCCGGTCGAAATTGGGTTCTTCGTGCATACGTTGGGCCACTTTCCGCAGATTGATTTCGTCCGCGCTATCCGTATTGGCCGGGGGCGGCGGTGGGGCGGCTCCGGGGGTGGCTGCGGCTGCGGTGTTCGCTAAAGAGGCAGACTTCTCCGATCCGCCCGTTTTATCGGCAGACTTGCGCGCTCCGGTATAGGCCGGAAGCGGCCGCGGGGATGGCGAAATAGGATCGGTCATAAGAAGCTCACTTTCACAGTTTTAGCAGCACTTTTACAGCTTGTCCTTGTAGGAATCGGCCCGTCGGCCAAAAACTTGAGTACCCATTTTGAAAAAACCTTCGATGCCGCTCACAAACCTTTGGCAGCGTTCGGTCCGGTCACTACACCGCTTAGTAATCGGCCCGACTCGGGATTTTTTAAGCGGATTTGATCACCTAATCGCCCATCTTGTAGCGCTTCGACCCGGGCAACGATCGCAAAACTGTTGCCCTGGCTGATCGTGAGCATAACCAACTGCCCTTGTTTCACCAATAAGGCGCGGCGTACATCCGAGCTGCGCAGGGCGGTGCCGGCCGCAATGTCCCGCACCACTTCCGCGTTTTCCAGATCTTTGAGGCTGCCAAAGAGCGAATTGTCCGCCGCAGTGGCGGCTTGTTCGATTTCTTCGAGCATGGCGGCGCTCAGCACCGTCCCGGCGCGCAAAAACTGAGTGCCCACCACGACTTTGCGGCGCGCGGGTGCTGCGCTGCTGGCGCTTTTGAGCGGGGCTGTGGCTGCTGCAGGCGCGGAGGCAGCGACAGCGGCAGGTGCTGCGGGGGCTGGTTTCGTGCCCACGGCCTTGATATTAGCGCGCAGGTAGAGTTGCCAACTTGTGGCGCCCAGACAGCGTACCCGTACGGTTTCTTTGGTGGCAAAGGGTAGATCCATGGCCAGGGGCCGGTCGCAGGGCTGCACCTTCACACGGCTGTCCAGCGGAACGAAGTCGAACTGGCCGGCGCTCAACTGCTGGTTTTGCTGCATCCAGTTGCCAACTTCCTTGAATAAATTCTCCTGGCTCAGTGCGGCTTCCCCTGCCGTTTGCGCAATGGCCTGGGCCCACCCGAGGGCCAGGGCCAGACACAGCGCGCCGGCCAGCGCGCGCGCGACCCGGCCGCCTTGTTGGGAGGCAGCTTGCGGGTTTTTGTGGCACAGCATTTGCATTGATTACCGGGTTAGGTAGGCATGTCGAAACGACGACACCTGCTTAACCTACGTGCAAGAAAAGTGCCACTGTAGTCGTTTGACGCTATTGAGCAGGATTATTGAGATTACCCCACCATCGCCATGCAGTCCGCCGATTTCCAGCCCAAAGCCGCAGCCAGCCTGAATTCGCTGGGCGGGCCGGCGCGGTTTGCGCGCCCCGCCGTCGATGCGGGCCCGGACGCTGTCGGACAGCCCGGCGGTGCCTTCGCCCAGGCCTTGCAAAGCGCCCAAAGCGCGGGTTCAGCGTCGGCGGCTGGCGCCGCGCTCAGCCACACGATTGCCGCGGGCGACACCCTGACCGGCATCGTGCAGGACCAGGCTTCGGCGATGGGCGTCAAACTGGAGCGTGCCCAAGCCTACCGGCTGGCCCAGCAACTGGCCAAGGCCAACCATATTGATAACCCCGACCGTATTTTTGCGGGTCAGCAATTGGATATGCGTGCGCTGAGCGAGCAGATTGCCCAAACGGGCACGGCCGCCCCGAGCAAGGCGCTGATGCCTGCCGCAGTGCCGGCCCAAATCGCTTTGCAGCGGCCTGCACCGGCCGCCTCCGTGGCAGTTCGTGCGCCGCAAGGGGTCGACCCGGTCGCGCCGCGCAGTCTGCCGCGTTTCCCCCATGTGGCCAGCAATACCGCGATTGCGCCGAATGGAAAACTGATTCCAGTTGATGTTTCTGCCGCAACCGACGCGGTTCAGAACCCGGTGTTGCAAAAAACCCTGGACCGTGCGGTGGCCAAGGGCTTTATTCCGGCGCAGGAGCGCACGGCGGTGTACGACAAAATTTTGGGTCTGGCCAAGGAGCACAACTTCCTGCCCGACGATTTCGCACGTATGACGCTGATGGAGAGCGACGGAATGAACCCGCGCGCCAGCAATGAGCGCTGCCATGGAATCATCCAGTTCTGCGACGGCCCTTCGCGCGGCGCGGCCACGGCGGGCTACGCCAAAAACCCCAAAGCCATTCTGAATTTGAGCGTGCACTCGCAGCTGGACCTGGTGGACAAATATTTCGACGAGGTCGGGCTGAAAAACAAGGGTCCGGCGGGGCTGGAGGATTTGTACCTGTCGGTGCTCAACCCGGCATCACGGGCTGAAAACTCGGCGACCCGTCCTTTGAACATTCCCGGCGCCCAAGCGCGCGACCTGCACGTCGGGCGCGATACCGACAACCCCATCACCCGCCAATCCATCCGCTTTGGCTTGCTGCAAAACGCAGCGGCACGCTTGCGTGACATGGTTCCCGCCCGTCTGCGCGGCGGCGCGCAGGGCGCGGTTGCGTACGCCGAAACCCAAGCCAACTAAATCTGCGTTGTGGCGCAGGCTGCGGCAAGCTATTGCCGCATGGCCGCAGTCGCACCCTATCGATTCGGCACGGGCCGCAGGAACTTGAGAGTGGGGCCTGTAAAAAATTCAGATGGCATGTAATTTGCGATATCTCTGCCAAGGGCCGCAAACCGTGGCCTGAAGTGTCGGTATACCGGCGAAAAATGGCGATGCCCTGAGGAGTGTTCCCGATGAACATGATTGATAAGACCTTTGACGTGCATGAGCGTGCGCTGGCCTATCGCGGGCAGCGGATGGAAATCCTGTCCAAAAATATCGCCAATGCCGACACCCCGAATTTCAAGGCGCAAGACCTGGACTTCCGCCAGTTGCTGCAAGGCGCGCAAGACAGCAATTTAGAGCTCACCAAGCCCGGTCACACCAACCTGACCCCGGAAAACAGCCGCGGCGCGCTGAAGTACCGCGTGCCTTACAACACCTCGTTTGACGGCAACACCGTTGAACTTCCGGTCGAGCAGGCCAAGTACGGCCAATACGCGGCCGACTACCAAACCACGCTGAGCATCCTGGAGAGCCGGATCACCGGTATCCGCAAAGCGCTGCGCGGAGAATAAATATGCCTTTAGACAATATTTTTGGCATCGCCGGTTCCGCGCTCAACGCGCAAACCGTGCGCATGAATGCCACCGCCTCCAATCTGGCCAACGGTGGAACCGTGGCTGGAACCGAAAAAGAAGCCTTTCGCGGCAAGCGTGCGGTTTTCAAAACCATCCTGGAAGGCCAGATGGGTGGTTTGGACCAGACAGCCAAAGGCGGTGTGCGGGTCACGCAAATCGTTGACGACCCCAAACCCATCACCCGCCAATCGGACCCGGGTAACCCGGCCGCAGACAAAGACGGCTATGTCTATATGTCCAACGTGAACGAGATGAGCGAGATGGTCGACATGATGGCTGCCGCCCGTTCCTACCAAAACAACGTGGAGGTGGTGAACACCGCCCGCCAGCTGACGATGCGCACGCTGGACATCATCAAAGCCTGATCGGACTTCTCCTCCCAACGCTGACCCACCATGTCCAACCTCAATTTGCTCCCCAGTAATACCCAGGTCAATACCGCATGGACGACTTCGGTCCCCACGGGTATCACGACCACGGCGGCGGCGGCCGAAGCGGCGCTGACGGCCAAGAAGTCGAACATGGGGCAAAGTGACTTTTTGACGCTGTTCACGACACAGCTGAAAAACCAGGACCCGTTGGACCCGGTGAAAAACGAAGCGTTTGTTGCGCAGTTGGCGCAGTTCTCGCAGTTGGAAGCGACAACCAATATGTCGACGACGCTGAAAGATTTTGTCGACAGCCAAGCCGGTCAGAACATCGTGACCGGTGCCAGCCTGATTGGCAAAACCATGTCCGTCCCCGACGCGCCGGCTATTTTGACCGCAGGCAAGCCGATCAAAGGAACGATCAGCCTGCCCAACGGTGCGGACGGCGTGAAGATCCAGGTGCTCAACGACAAGGGCGTACTGGTGGCTACCAACATCCTGGGCTCGCAGCGCGTGGGCGACATGAGCTTCTATTGGAATGGCGCCGACGACCAGGGCGCACCGCTGCCCGATGGAACCTACCGTTTCGTGGCCAGCGCCGTTTCCAAGGGTTTGACCAGCCAGCCGCCGGTGAGTACGGCGGCCATGATCACCGGCGTCAGCCAGGACGCGTCCAAAACCACTTTGTTGCAAATCCAGGGCGGCAAGACCGTCAAGTTGTCCGACGTGACCACCATCGGCGGTTAAGCGGCCAGCGCACTGTCTATTCCCACTTTTTCACAGCACCTCTCGCACCATTAGGAGCCCCGAACCATGTCTTTCTATACCTCGCTGACCGGGCTGAATGCCGCCACCGCCATGTTGGGCGTGACGTCGAACAATATTGCCAACGTGGGTACCACCGGCTTCAAGCGTTCGCGCGCTGACTTTGGCGATATTTTTGCCACCTCGCCGCTGCAAAAAGCGTCGTCCACGGTCGGTCAGGGTGTTTCGCTGAAGCAGGTGAGCCAGGAATTCAGCCAGGGCAATATTTCGTTCTCATCGAATGCGCTGGATCTGGCGATCACCGGTGACGGTTTCTTCCCGATGCGCTCGGCTGACGGCCTGCAGGAAACCTACACCCGCAACGGCTCGTTCCTGCTGAATGAACAGTACAACGTGGTGAACTCCGCAGGCCAACGTTTGATGGCGGCGACAGTGGACTCGACCGGTAGCGCCAACGTCAACGACCGGGTGGTTTTGACCATTCCGCAAAAAACATCCGGCGAAGCCAAGCAGACTTCATCGGTGTCGCTGGGGCTGAACTTCCCGGCTGATGCGCCGGTGATCAAAGACGAATTCAACCGGACCAACCCCGCCACCTACAACAAGAGCACTGCGTTTACCGTGTACGACGCCGGTGGTAACGGATACCTGGCGACGGTGTATTACGTCAAGACCAAAAACGCCGACCAGACCAGCCCGACCAACACCTGGCAAACCCATGTGTTTGTGGGTGAAGACCCGGTTAACGCGTCTTTGCAGCAGGCCAGCAACGCCAACGGCGAAAAGCTGTATGTCAACCAGTACGGCCAACTCGCTCCCTACAGCCAGGTGAAAGACGAGTTGACTACCGCGAAGACCATGCTGTTCTCGCTCAACGACCTGACCGACACCCAAAAATCGGTGCCGGCAGCGGTCTCGGGCAAAAGCATCACCAGCTTTGACTTCAGCAACGGCGACAACTTCAAGATCCGCAATGACACGGCCAATGCTGCCGATCTGGCGCTGGCCGGCGTGGCCGCGCTGGCTGCCAATGACGGCGCAGTTTTGACCAGTGATAACGCGAGCGCCGTGGCCACAGCAGCCGTCTCCGGTATGCGTTACCCCAAGACCGAGCTGCCTGAGCGTTATGCGCAGGGCTTGCGTACAGCCGTTTTCTGCGAGCCATCCGCGCTGTCAGACGATGCGGTGCTTGCGGAAATCCAAGCCAATGTCAACAGTTCTGTGACCAGCCTGTCGGGGACAGCTACCGATGGAACCGTGGCAACGACAGCGGAAATCAAAGAAGCCCGCGACAACATCAGCTACGCCAAAATTTTGCTGGCGGTCCAAACCGCAGAAGGCGATTCCACACTGACGATTTCGGACGTTCTTTCCTCGGACTATGAGACCCAGCGCACGACCGCGATGGACGCTTTGGCAGCGTCCTACTGGGCTGAAGAGGAGCCTGCGCAGTATCTGGCGGACGTTGACACCGCGGTTGCGGCTGCCGTGAGCGATTTGGGAACAGGTGCCAGCGAGAGCGCAATCGCCTCTGCCGGCTTGAGCGCGAAAGCCAAACTCATTGCGGCCGACAACGCGTTGCACGCCGGTATCAAGGCAGGTGCGGAAGCGTTGGGCTTTGATACCACCGATCTGACACCCGACGAAGTCACGGCCCTGCTCTCGGATACCCAGTTGACCGCGATCAAGACCGTGATCACGGCCAGCCTGGGTGCCATGACCAACGACTACTTTGACAGCGTCAAAGTGGGCTTGAGCCAGCTGTTTGAATTGGATGTGGACGGCTCCGGTGAGCCGGCGATTTTGGATCTGGGCTTCTTGGCCGATACGGACAAAAAAGTCATTGGTAATGAAATGGCAGCGACAGTTACCAACACGCTCAACCGCGAGTTTGGCGACGAGGCGTACTTTGACCTGTCGCAGGCCAGCGACCGGTATTTCCAGGTCTACAGCAGCGGCTACAACACGGTGGACCAGACCACTGGCGCGATCACGGAAAGCCCCATCCCTATCAAACTGATTCCGGGTGAAACCCCTGGACTGGGTGTGCTGCGCAACAAAGACGGCACGGTGCAACTCGACAGCTACGGCCAGCCGGTGTTCAACGCCAAAAAAGTGACGATTGACCAGATGGTGCATGCCATCCAAAGTCAGCTCGACGCGGCCCATCCCGGCACCAACACCATCAAAGCCAGCTACGACTTCTCGACCTCGAGTTTCAAGTTCACCGACGGCGCCAACGTGATCAAGCTCGACACCAATGGTGCGGACGGCGTTTTGAAAAACGAATTGTTCAAACTCAGCGAGACTTCGGTAACTTTGACGGGCGATGGCCACTACGATGCCAAGGTGATTCCCAATGGCCAGTCGATCCGTCTGGCGGCCGACCAACGCTACGGCATGACCATGGCCTACGACTCGGTGAACAAGCGATTCACCATGAACTCGGGCAAGACAGGCGACACGTCCAGCCTGGCTATCACCGGCGTCAAAGCCAACTCTTTGGGCACCGATATGCTGGGCCTGACGGCCAACGGACTGGCCTCTGAGGCGCCGGTTAACCTGGTGACCCAGTCTGCATCGGCATTGCGCGGTATCCCCTCCACGCCGGCAGTGGCGGTCGGTACCACACCGTTGAAAAATATCGCCAATAACTTTGCGGTCGATGAGACCAACAACAAGTTCGTGGTGACGGTCGACGGTGTCAAAGGCACCGTGATGATTCCGGTGCGCTCCGACTATTCGCTGGATACCTTGAAGGCAGAGCTGCAAAAAGGCATCAACGCCATGGGCGGCAACAACGCCTTCGGCGACCCGGTGACGGTCAACGGCGTGAAGGTCGGATATGACGACGCCAACAAGCGCTTTACCTTCACCAGCGGAACCACAGGCGCGGCCTCGTTCATCAAGATTTCGGGCAGCGCAGACTGGGGCCTGGACCAGGTGGAAGCCGCACGTGGAACCGATTCGACCTGGATCAAACCGACCCAGCACAAAGATGTGGTCTCCGGTGTGTCGCAGCCCAAGTACATTGATGGACAGGGCAACGAGACGACCAGCGGTGACGGTTTTGATGGCACATTGCCGGCCTGGTCGCCCATCTTCTTGACCAAAGGCGAACTGACCTTCAGTACCGGCGGTAAGCTGGTCTCGCCGGTCGACGGCACCCAGTTGGAGCCGGTCTACCTGGCGGGTGGTAAGGGTGTTTTGACCATCAATATCGATTACGGCGCTTCCACCCAATACACCTCACCGTTCGCTGTGCTGTCGCAGTCGCAAGACGGCGCCCCCGAGGGTGACCTGGTGGGCGTGACCATTGGTAACGATGGCTTGGTGAGCGCATCGTTCTCCAACGGCACCCAGAAGTCGCTGGCGAAAATTCTGCTGGCCAACTTCTCCAGCCCGGTGGGCTTGCGCCAGATGGGTGACTCCACCTTCCTGGCCTCGGCTGCGTCGGGTAAGGCGACACTGGGTAATGCGGGATCGGCCGGCTTCGGTACGCTGCGTGCCGGTGCCACCGAACGGGCGAACGTGGACTTGACGCAGGAGCTGGTGGACTTGATCACCGCCCAGCGTAACTTCCAGGCCAACGCCAAGGCGATTGAGACCAGCTCCACGATGACCTCGGCCATCATTAACTTGCGTTCTTAATCGCTTGACGACCTGAACGCCTGAGGAATCTGCCATGGATCGCTTAGCCTTTAACGCGGTTGCTTCGATCAACGAGCAACGTGTCTCGCGCCAGATGTCGGTGAATGAGATGGCCAACGTCTCGACGATCGGCTTCAAGCGCAGCTTTGAGGTTGCGACCCGCGCGGTGAAAGTGGATGGCGACGGCTTCAAGACGCGTTTCCAACCCCAGTCGTTTTCCGAGGACTACATCAGCCTGCGGCCCGGACCGATTATTGCGACCGGTAACGAGCTGGACGTTGCCATGTCTGGCTCCACGGTCTTGGGTGTCTCGGCGGCCGATGGCACTTTGGCGTTCACCCGCCGGGGTGATTTGCGCATCAACGCCCAAGGAACCCTGGAAAACGGGCAGGGACATCTGGTCCGCAGCGAAGGCGGCGGGCCGCTGACCCTGCCACCAGGTTTGAAAATTGAGATCCGCTCGGACGGAACCGTCATGGGAACGGATCCGGCCCAGGTGGGCGTGAAAGTGCCCGTGGCACTGGGTAAGTTGATGTTGCGCGATGCCAGTACCTCCCCGCTGTTACGGCGCCAGGACGGCTTGTTCAAAAACAGCGCGGGCGATGGGCAGGACATCACCCCGGGGCCGGAAAAGGCGGGGCTTACGCCTGGCGCGTTGGAAGGTAGCTCCGTCAATGCCATGAACATCATGGTCAAGCTGAT
The DNA here is from genome assembly GCA_947450005.1 of Comamonadaceae bacterium. Classification (GTDB taxonomy): domain Bacteria; phylum Pseudomonadota; class Gammaproteobacteria; order Burkholderiales; family Burkholderiaceae_C; genus Allorhodoferax. The sequence goes on from CANFTU010000009.1 coordinate 25,763, forward strand.
CGACCAGAGCCGTGCTTTTGAGCAGCAGATCAACATGATCAAAGAGGCGAAGACCACC
>CANFTU010000010.1 GCA_947450005.1 Comamonadaceae bacterium
CCTGGCGCAGCCACATCGACCAAACCATACTTGTCGTTGATAGGCACGCCGTACGGACCTTCCGGTGGCAGCGCGTACACAATAAAGGGCTTGCGCGCCATCCGCAACATGTCAGGACTCACATCCACGTAGGGGCACAGCGCATCCCAGCGCGATGTGAAATAACGCGTTTCCTCGTGAAAGCTCTCCACGCACAGGTTGTCCTCCGTCCAGCTCTGGTAGCCCAACTCGTGGACACCCGGCTCGGACGCTGATTCGGCGACGGCTTCAGCCAACTCAGACCATGCAGAAGAAAAACTGTTCATAGCGCGCCTTCCTTTGGAGCAGAAACGGTTGCGAGGGGTTGCAGATCAAAGTAGTCTTTGTCGATAGCAAAATTGCTACGCAAAAACTTCGGATCAATTTTTTCGTGCCGGTGCACCGCCTCGGTGATGCGCGACAGGTGTGCCAAAGCCTCGCTGCCAGGCTGCGCCAACTGGCGTTGGTACTCAGGCATCAGGGGGCAATCCTGATCGTAGAAAAAAGTACGCCCGCGAGGGTCATAAGAAAGAGGGTAAATCTCGCAACTCAGGGGCTTAGCGCTGCCCAGCGTGCAACCTTTATCGCCGAGCAGTTCGCAGCGGGTTTCTATGCAAATGCTGCCGTGAACTTTGCGCTCTTGTTTGGTGAGTGTGACTTCCAGGGAAGGGTATCCCGGATCGATATTGCAGCAGCGTTGGCACTGCGCGCAATGGTCAAACAGCATCCGAAGCACCACGTAAAGGAAGCACTACCGAACATGAAACACAGCGATTGGCTTGACCGGCATTGCGCCGTTTTCCAACGATTTCTACGCTCTTCAGATGCATCGCTTGACTTCTTTTTGTGTGCCGCTGCTACCACTGCTTTGGCTTCGAGCGCGTACTCTAGCAGAGTCATCGAATGGTCATGCAAATATTTTAAAAAAATTGACACGCTAAGCCCCCATCCGATCATCCCGCATGCGGTCCAAATTAGCGCTCAGCGGTCCATCCTTTATCAGTGTCAGCAACCACCCCTGCCGTGATCGATACTCGGGGTTTTACATAAGGAGAAGCCATGCTCCAACCACCTTTATTGATGCACTTGGCTCGAGCGCTGCGGGCTGTTGTGGGACGTGAACTGAACAAGTTCTTGCGCCAGCCCTCGCGGCTTGCGTCCTCGCTGGTGCGCCCGCTTCTGTGGTTCGTGGTGTTCTCCGCCGGCTTTCACAATGTCTTTGGCGTCGCCATCATTGCCCCCTATGAGACATATGTGGACTACAAGGAATACATGCTGCCCGGCCTGCTGGGGATGATCGCTTTGTTCAACGGGATGCAAAGCTCCCTGTCCATGGTCTACGACCGCGAGATGGGTGTGATGCGGCTTCTCCTCACCGCACCCCTGCCACGCGGCTGGCTGCTGGGCTTCAAGCTGGCCGGCAGCACCGCCCTCTCTCTGGTGCAAATGCTGGTTTTCATGGCCGTGGCCTGGGCTTTCGGTGTGGATGCCACGTGGGGTTGGCTGGCCGCTTTGCCGGCGATGGTTCTCGTTGCCACCATGCTGGCCGCGCTGGGGTTGGTGCTATCCGTGCATATCCGGCAGCTTGAGAACTTTGCGGGGACCATGAACTTTGTGATCTTCCCCATGTTTTTTATCAGCACCGCCTTGTATCCCCTGTGGAAGCTGCGGGAGTCCGGCGCCATGTGGCTGCACCAATTGGCGCAGGCGAACCCTTTCACTGCATCGGTTGAGCTGATCCGGTACGCTTTGCAAGGCCAGTTCAACGGCAGCGCGGCGCTCTTTGTGGGCACCACGGCCGTTGCATCCTTTGCGCTGGCCCTGCGCGGCTACGACCCGCAACGCGGCTGGGTGCGCAAAGCCGCCTGATTCAGCACCTTGTTGGGCAGGGCGGCGGAGAAATCAATCTGCGAGAACCGTATGGGGCTGCAGCCCGACCGGCACACTCCGCAGCACCGCGCGCGTGGCGGTATCCACCACCGTCAGATCATCGGACAGCCCGTTGGCAACATAAAGACGGCGCCCGTCCCGACTCAACGCAATCCCCCAGGGACGTTTGCCCACGACCACAAAGCCGCGCACGCTGCGGCTCTCCACATCCACCTCGGCCACACGGTTGGCCCGGCCCAAAGCCACCCACAGGGTACGCCCGTCGCCGCTCATCGCCATCCCCACCGGCTTGACTTCAGCCAGTGCCACGCCCGGGACCACAAAGTTCAGGCTCGCAACCGGCGCGCCGCTTGCGCTGTCCACCACGCTGAGGCTGGCCCCGAGCTCGTTACTGACCCAAAGTTCCGCGTCTTGCGGGGACATCGCCAAGCGGCGTGGGCGCGCACCCACTGCCGCCTGCCACAGCAACGCCCCCGACCGTGCGTCCAGGCAATACAAGATGTTGGCGACTTCAGAGACCACGTAAACGCGCGCGCCGTCCGCGCTCACCACGACGCCTTCAGGTTCTGCGCCCACCGTGACGGCGAAGCGTTGCGTTTTGGATACGCGGTCATACGCGAGCAAAGCGCTGTCGTCCTGCACCGAAACGTAGGCGGTCGCGCCATCTGGCGACAGGGCAAAACCATCCGGTCCGGGCCGCGTAGGCAGAACATCGGTCAGCGCCCAACGCTCCAAGTCGATCAGCGCCAGTTGATGCGAATCGCTACAGGCCACCAGCAAACTCTTGCCGGGGTTCAGCCAAACCATGTGGCGCGGCCGCTGGCAAACCGCAAGGCGGCGCACAAAATTGCCCTCTGCGTCGAGCTGCACGACGGTGTTGTCACGGGCGTTGCTCACCCACGCGTCGGCCCAAGCCCCGGTAACCCAAGCCAGGCCGCAAGCCAAAAGCCACACAGAATAAACCCACCTTGCCACGCCTGCCATCACCGTACCCTCACCATATTGCTGCGGATTATGGGCCGCCAAAAACGCCGGGCGCTAAGCGATGCGGCATCTGTTAGCCTCGCCGTTTATGGACCTCTCGCAAGTTCCCCCCACCCCTGAACCGGTGCTGCAAGCGCAGGATTTACGCAAGTCCTATGGCCCCCGGCTCGCCTTGCAATCGGTGAGTTTGCAGTTGCAAGCGGGCGAAATGGTGGCCCTGCTGGGACCTAATGGCGCGGGCAAATCGACGCTGGTTCAACTGCTCAGCGGCTTGTTTGTGCCGGATCAGGGCTCCATCCAAATCCTCGGCCACGATATGCGCACCCAGGCGCCGCGCGCCCTGGCCGGTCTGGGCGTGGTGTTCCAGCAAAGCGCGCTCGACGCTGATCTATCCGTTCAGGCCAATTTGCTCTTCCACACGGATCTACACGGCATCCCTCGTCGGGTCGCGCTGCACCGGATCGCCGAAGGCCTGGCCCAACACGGACTGCAGGCCGAACGCCACGCGCCGGTCAAGGCTCTATCCGGCGGCAACCGGCGGAAAGTGGAATTGGTGCGGGCACTCCTGCACCAGCCCGCTTTTCTGCTGATGGATGAGGCCACGGTGGGCCTGGACCCGGCATCGCGCAAGGCCTTGGTGGACTCGGTCTACGCGCTCACCCGCAGCGGCGCGATGGCGGCCTTATGGGCCACCCATCTGGTCGACGAAGTGGAGCAGGCCGACCGGGTAATCGTCTTGAACAAGGGCCTGATTCTCTTTGAAGGCACGCCTGCCGGTCTGTCCGAGCGCTGCGGCGGCATCAGCATGGAGCGCGCATTCTTGCAGCTGTGTGCCCAGGCCGGGCCCGGTGCCTGACCCTGGCACTTGTGGCTAGAATGCGCCCGTCAGGAGAGAGTCGCAAGACCGCCGAAGGCTGAACGCTCAGGCAAAAGGACTGACATTTTGATTCTGTTGGAGAGTGGCTTACCGCAAGGCGGAGGCCCACCGAAGGGGCAAACCGGCCGCAGGCGCAGCCGATGAATCTCTCAGGTAAAGCGGACAACAGGGTTCCCGGTCCCCATGGTGGGTGGCCGTATGCATGGAGCCCCTTTTGACCGACACCTCTACCAGCACGACCAGCACCGATACCCCCCTGCTCCGCACCCCGCTGTACGACTTGCATCTGGAACTGGGTGCACGCATGGTTCCCTTTGCGGGCTACAGCATGCCGGTGCAATATCCGGCAGGCTTGATGGCTGAACACCTGCACACCCGCAGCGCAGCCGGCCTGTTTGATGTCTCACACATGGGGCAACTCCGCATCAGCGGGGCAGACTCCGCGGCAGCGCTGGAGTCGCTCATGCCGGTGGACGTCATCAGCCTCGCGCCCGGCCGCCAGCGCTACGGCATGCTGTTGAACGAAGACGCCGGCATCCTTGATGACCTGATGTTCACGCGCCGCGAAGCGGACTTTCTGGTCATCGTCAACGGGGCCTGCAAGGTGGCGGATACCGCCCATATCCAGCAGCACATCGGCGCGCGTTGCCAGGTCACACCGCTACCCGATGCCGCGCTGCTGGCCCTGCAAGGGCCGCTCGCTGGGACGGCGCTAGAACGCCTGGTGCCCGGCGTGGGTTCGCTGGTCTTCATGTCGGGCCAGAGCTTTGTCTGGCGGGGGCACGAACTTTTCCTCACCCGCAGCGGCTACACCGGCGAAGACGGGTTTGAAATCTCGATCTCCTCCGATGCAGCGCTGGCCTTTGCCCGCGCACTCCTGCAGCAGCCTGAAGTCAAGCCCATTGGCCTGGGCGCGCGCAATTCCCTGCGGCTGGAAGCCGGCTTGTGCCTGCACGGCAACGACATCGACAGCACCACCACGCCAGCTGAAGCCAATCTCCTGTGGGCCGTGCAAAAAGTGCGGCGCAGCGGCGGTGCGCGCGCCGGTGGTTTCTTGGGTGCGAAGCGCTTACAGGCGCAGATCGATGCCGGCTGCGCCCGCATGCGCGTGGGGCTGCAGGCACTGGAGCGCGTGCCGGTGCGCGAGCACACGGCTTTGCATCTGCCCGGCGGCGCAGCAGTGGGCGAAGTGACGAGCGGCCTGCTCGGGCCCAGCGCGGATGCGCCGATCGCCATGGCCTACGTGGACGCGGCGCACAGCGCACCCGGTACCCGGCTGGATGCGCTGGTGCGCGGCAAAGCGGTCCCCATGCAAGTCTGCCCCATGCCTTTTGTTCCACATCGCTACCACCGCGGCTGATGTTTCCCGTTTCCCTCTCGTCCCCCAAAGCCCCAGAAAAGGATTTTTTATGAGCCTCAAATACACCGTAGAACATGAATGGGTCGATGCCGACCATGCCGTTGCCACCGTAGGCATCACCCACCATGCGCAAGACGCGCTGGGCGACGTGGTCTTTGTCGAACTTCCCGAAGTCGGCAAAACCTTTGCGCAAGGCGAAGTCACCGGCGTGGTCGAGTCGGTCAAAGCCGCTGCCGACGTGTACATGCCGGTGTCCGGCGAAATCGTGGAAGTCAATGAAGCGCTGCGCGAAGAGCCGGCGCTGGCCAATACCGATCCGTTGGGCGCAGGGTGGTTTTTCAAAGTACGCCTGAGCGACCCCGGTCAGCTTGACGCGCTGATGGATGAAGCGGCCTACAAAGCATTGACCCATTAGGCAGCGCAGCCGGCTCCGCGCGCTTTTGCACCTTCCCCCAACAAGGACACACCATGCTGATGCACACCCCGTCTGAAACCCTGTGGGCCGATCTGGAAAACCCGGCCGAATTTATCGCCCGACACATCGGCCTGTCGCCTGCTGACGAGGCGCACATGCTCAGCGCGATTGGCGAGGCCTCGCGGCGCAGCCTGATCGAAGGCATCGTCCCGGCCAGCATCCGCCGTGCTAGCACCATGCAGATTCCGGCGGCGGTGGGCGAAGCCGCAGCCTTGGCTGAACTCAAAGCCATGGCCGCCCACAACCAGGTGCGAACCAGCTACATCGGCCAGGGCTATTACGGCACCCACACCCCGGGCGTGATCCTGCGCAACATCCTGGAAAATCCGGCTTGGTACACCGCGTACACGCCCTACCAGGCTGAGATCAGCCAAGGGCGCATGGAAGCGCTGGTCAACTTCCAGACCATGGTCTGCGATCTGACTGCGATGCCGATGGCGAACGCATCCATGCTCGACGAAGCCACTGCGGCGGCCGAGGCCATGACCCTGGCGCGACGCAGCGTCAAAGCCAAAGGCCATGTCTGCATCGTCGCCGGCGACTGCCACCCGCAAACGATTGCCGTCATCCAAACCCGCGCCGCGCCGCTGGGCATCGCGATCAAGGTCATCCACTCCAGCGAAGCGTGGCGCGAGGCCATCGCGCAGGACGACTACTTTGCCGCCATCAACCAGTACCCCGCCAGCAGCGGATGGCTCGCGGATTGGCAGGCCTCGGCCGACCAGGTCCACAGCAAGCAGGCGGCGCTGATCCTGGCCGCAGATTTGCTGGCGCTCACACTGCTCAAACCGCCCGGCGAAATGGGCGCCGATATCGTTGTCGGCAGCACGCAGCGCTTTGGCATGCCCATGGGCTGCGGCGGCCCGCACGCAGCCTACCTAGCCTGCCGCGACGAGTACAAGCGATCCATGCCGGGTCGACTTGTGGGTGTGAGCGTCGATGCCCACGGCAACCCGGCCTACCGGCTGGCGCTGCAAACCCGCGAGCAGCACATCCGCCGCGAAAAAGCCACCTCCAACATCTGCACCGCGCAGGTGCTGCCCGCCGTCGTGGCCAGCATGTACGCGGTCTACCACGGCCCGCAAGGTCTGACCCGCATCGCCCAGCGCGTTGCGAGCTATACCGCCGTGCTCGCCGCTGGCTTGCAACAACTCGGCGTGGGGTTGGTTCATGACAATGCGTTCGACACGCTCACGCTGAATATGGGCAGCGCATCCGCCGCCCAAGACTTGTGCGACCGCGCCGAGGCGCAGGGCATCAACCTGCGCCGCTTCACCGGTGGCCGGGCGGCCTTTGTGGGCATCAGCCTGGACGAGACCAGCACCCGCGCGCACATCACCCAGCTCTGGGCCTTATGCGCCAAGCCGGGACAAACGCTGCCGGCGTTTGAGGGCCCGGGCCCGGGCGTCACCACGCTGATCCCCGAGGCATTGCGCCGGACCAGCCGCTTTTTGACGCACCCGGTATTTAACAGCTACCAGTCCGAGACCGGGATGCTGCGCTACATCCGCCGCCTGAGTGACAAAGACCTGGCCTTGGACCGCAGCATGATTCCGCTGGGCTCATGCACCATGAAACTCAATGCCACCAGCGAGATGATTCCCATCACCTGGCCTGAGTTCGCAGACATCCACCCCTTCGCGCCCGCAGACCAGCGCCAGGGCTACGCCCTGCTGGATGCGCAACTGCGCGCGTGGCTGTGCCAGGCCACGGGCTATGCGGGCATCAGCCTGCAGCCCAATGCGGGCAGCCAGGGGGAATACGCCGGGCTGCTGGTGATACGCGCCTACCATGCCGCGCACGGCCAGGGCCACCGCCATATCTGCCTGATTCCTTCGTCGGCCCACGGCACCAACCCGGCCAGCGCACAGATGGCAGGGCTGGATGTGGTGGTCACCGCCTGCGACAGCCACGGCAATATCGACATGGACGACTTGCGCGCCAAGTGCGAGCAAAACAGTGCCAATCTGGCCTGCGTGATGATCACCTACCCCAGCACCCACGGCGTATTCGAAACCCGCGTGAAAGAGCTGTGCGCATTGGTACACAGCCACGGCGGCCGGGTCTATGTGGACGGGGCCAACATGAACGCCCTGGTCGGCGTGGCCGCGCCCGGCGAATTCGGCGGCGACGTGAGCCACCTCAACCTGCACAAAACCTTTTGCATCCCCCACGGCGGAGGCGGTCCGGGCGTCGGGCCGGTTTGTGTGGTGCAGGACCTGGTGCCGTACTTACCCGGCGGAACAGGCGCTGCGGACAGCGTGGGGGCCATCTCCGCCGCCCCCTTGGGCAACGCGGCGGTGCTGCCGATCAGCTGGATGTACTGCCGCATGATGGGCGCGCAGGGCTTGCAGCACGCCACCGAGGCAGCCATTCTGGCGGCCAACTACATCAGCCACCAGCTGCGCGACCACTACCCCACGCTATACGCCAGCGACAACGGCCGGGTGGCGCATGAATGTATTTTGGACTTGCGCCCGCTCAAAGAAGCCTCCGGCATCAGCGCAGAAGACGTGGCCAAGCGCCTCATGGACTACGGCTTTCACGCGCCCACGCTGAGCTTCCCTGTGGCAGGCACTCTGATGGTCGAGCCCACCGAAAGCGAAACGCTGGCCGAGATTGACCGCTTCATCGCGGCCATGATTGCCATCCGGGGGGAGATCCGCCAGGTCGAAGCCGGCGTCTGGCCGCGCGACGACAACCCGCTGACCCACGCTCCGCACACCTCTGCCAGCGTGCTGGCGGATGACTGGGCGCGGCCCTATGCGCGCGGCTTGGGCGCATTCCCGCTGGAAAGCCTCAAGCACCATAAGTACTGGCCAACGGTGGGGCGGGTGGACAACGTCTACGGCGACCGCCACCTGTTTTGCAGCTGCGTGCCCATCAGCGACTACCAGAGCTGAAGGCCGGGCGCGAACGGCGTCTCAGTGCGCGTGGTGGCGTGCCACCACATGGCGGGCGAAGTTGTCCAGGATGGACTGCCAGCCGGCGCGCTGCGCCTCTTCGGGATGCTCGGTCTCGGGGTCAAAGCGAATCGTCACCAGCACCCCGGCCGCGGTGGACAGCAATTCCACATCGGCGCTGCGCTCGCCGAACACATAGGCCAGCCGGTGCGGTGGTTCCACCAGGGTGTATTCGCCCGCGAAGTCAAAACCGAACGAGCCGTCTTTGGCTTCCATGCGCGATGAAAATTGGCCGCCCACCCGCAGATCGACGGTGGCAGCCGTGGTATGCCAGTCAGCCGATGCCGCGTTCCAGCACTTGATGTCTTCCGGCGAGGTGTAGGCGCGCCAGACGGCTTCGATGGGCGCGGGGACGATGGCGGATACGGTGATCTTCATGATGCTCCTAATGGATGAATGATCAAGGGGTCGGCACCAGGATAGGCCTGTGCCTCGAAGACCAGCCGCTGCGGCGCGCTGAAGCACAGAAACCGCTTGTTAGTCGCGCGCCCGATGGCGCACAGGTTGAGCCGCTGCGCCACCGCGTGGCCCATCTGCGTGATGCCGCTGCGGGAGATCACGATGGGTACGCCCATTTGCGCGGACTTGATGACCATCTCGCTGGTCAGGCGGCCGGTGGTGTAGAACACTTTGTTGTCGGCACGCAGGCCGCTGCGTTGCTGGACGCTGCCGGGCGGGCTGTCGCTGGGTTGCAGCGCCATCCAGCCCGCAATCGCGTCAATGGCGTTGTGGCGCCCCACATCTTCCACAAACATCAACAGCGTGTCGCCCTGGAATAGCGCGCAGCCATGGACAGACCCCGCCGCTTTGTAGACGCTATCGTGCAAGCGGATGGTGTTGACGATGCCGTACAGCGCACTTTGCGTGAGCGTCGCATCGGGCAGCGCAATCGTGTCCACATCGGCCATCAGGTCACCGAAGACGCTGCCCTGGCCGCAGCCGGTGGTGACCACGCGCTTGGCCGTTTTCTCTGTCAAATCCATGATGCCATGGCGGGTTTTAACGGCCGCGGCACCGACTTCCCAGTCGACAGTGATCGATTCAATCTCCGTAGCGGCGCGGATCAGGCGCTGGTTGAGTAGGTAGCCCAGAACCAGCCACTCAGGGTGAGCGCCCAGGGTCATCAGGGTGACCAGTTCGCGCTTGTCCACATAGACGGTGAGCGCGCGCTCGGCGGGAATATCGAGCTGCCGGGTCTGGCGGTGTTCGTCGACAACCTGGACCGCGCGCGTGAGCGGCGCGATAGCCTGCGTCAGTCGCGGCAGAGCTGCCGTGGACATTTAGCGTGTGAGCGCCGCGTCGTTGACGCCAAAGCCGGCGTTCTCGCGCGTGCTGCCACCCTTGCGAATGGCCACCGCGCAGTACTTGAACTCGGGGATCTTCCCGAAGGGGTCGAGCGCGGAATTGGTGAGTTCATTGGCCGCCGCCTCGTAGTAGGCAAAGGGCACAAACACCGCACCTTGCGGCGTACCGTCGTCGCGGCGCACATGCAACGCCACTTCACCCCGCCGCGATGCGATGGTGATGATGTCACCGGGCTCCATTCCATGCGCCTTCAAATCCGCGCCGCACATCGATGCAGTGGCCATAGGTTCGATGGCATCCAGCACTTTGGCGCGGCGCGTCATGCTTCCGGTGTGCCAGTGCTCAAGCTGTCGGCCGGTGATGAGCACGAAGGGGTATTCGGTATCCGGGCGCTCGTTGGCGGGGATGATGTCGGCCGGCACCAGCTTGACACGGCCGCTGGCGGTTGGGAATTTTTCGATGAACACCGTCGGCGTGCCCGGCGCATCCTCGGTCAAGCACGGGTAGGTCACGCTGGATTGACGCTGCAGGCGCTCCCAGGTGATGCCGGCGATGGCCGCATGCATCGCGCGGCGCATCTCGTCATACACGGCGGCCACACCGTCGTGCTCGCCCTGGTAATCCCAGGGCAGACCCATGCGCTTGGCCAGGTCTTGCAATATCCAAAGGTCCGCGCGCGCTTGCCCCGGGGCTTTCAGCGCTTGCTTACCGAGTTGCACCATGCGGTCGGTGTTGCTGACGGTCCCGGTCTTCTCGGGCCAGGCGGTAGCGGGCAGCACCACGTCGGCGAGCCAGGCGGTCTCGGTCATGAAGATGTCTTGCACCACCAGATGCTCCAGACTGGCCAACGCATGGCGCGCATGGTTCAAGTCGGGGTCGCTCATGGCGGGGTTCTCACCCATGATGTACATGCCGCGGATCTTGTGCGGGTCGCTGTCATCGGCCAGCGCCTTGTGCATGATCTCGACTACGGTGTAACCGGGCTTTTCGTCCAGCTTGGTACCCCAGAAATCTTCAAACCAGGCGTGCGCGGCGGCGTTGTCCACCCGCTGGTAGTTGGGGAACATCATGGGAATGAGGCCGGCGTCGGACGCACCTTGCACATTGTTCTGGCCACGCAGCGGGTGCAAGCCGGAGCCGGGTTTGCCGATCTGTCCGGTGACACTGACCAGCGCAATCAGGCAGCGCGCGTTGTCGGTGCCGTGGATATGCTGGCTGATACCCATGCCCCACAAAATCATGGCGCCTTTGGCTTTGGCAAAAGCCCGTGCGACTTCGCGCAGGGTCTGGGCGGGAATGCCGCAAATCGGGGCCATGGCTTCGGGGCTGTAGCCTTTGACGTTGTCGCGCAAAGCCTCGTAGTTGCTGGTACGCGCAGCGATGAATTCCTCGTTCGCCAGACCTTCGTCGATGACGGTATGGATCAACGCGTTGAGCATGGCCACGTCGGTATCGGCTTTGAACTGCAAGGTGCGCCAGGCGTGTTGTCCGATGTCGGTCACGCGCGGGTCCGCCAGCACAATTTTGGCGCCGCGCTTGGCGGCGTTTTTCATCCAGGTGGCAGCGACCGGGTGGTTGGCCGTCGGGTTGGAGCCGATGATGAAGATCAGGTCGGCGTGCTCCACGTCGTTGACCTGGTTGCTCACCGCACCCGAGCCTACGCCTTCAAGCAATGCGGCCACGCTGGAGGCGTGGCACAAGCGGGTGCAATGGTCCACATTGTTGGAACCAAAGCCGGTGCGCACCAGCTTCTGGAACAGATACGCCTCTTCGTTGCTCCCCTTGGCCGAGCCGAAGCCGGCGAGCGATTTGGGACCCCGCGTATCGCGCAGGCCTTTGAGGCCGCCAGCGGCCAGCGCCATGGCCTCTTCCCATGTGGCTTCGCGGAAGATGTCGGACCAATCGGCGGTGTCGCGGTTGAGGTGGTTGAGCTGCTCGGGGTCTTTGCCGACACCGGCTTTACGGATCAGCGGAACCGTCAGGCGCTGCGGGCTGTGCGCGTAATCAAAACCAAAGCGGCCTTTGACGCAAAGACGGCTGTGGTTGGCAGGGCCGTCGCGGCCGTCGACGCTGATGATCTTGTTGTCTTTGACGTTGTAGGTCAGCAGGCAACCCACGCCGCAAAACGGGCAAACCGAGTCGACTTTTTTGTCCACGACCTGGTTACCCACGTGGGTCTTGGGCATGAGCGCACCGGTGGGGCAGGCTTGCACGCATTCGCCGCAGGCCACGCAGGTGCTGGTGCCCATAGGGTCATGCAGATCGAACACGATTTCGCTGTGCGCACCGCGCATGGCGTAGCCGATCACGTCATTGACCTGCTCTTCACGGCAGGCGCGCACGCAACGGTTGCACTGGATGCAAGCATCCAGATTCACCGCCATCGCGGGGTGCGACATATCGGTGGCGGGTTGTTCGCGGCGCAGGGCTTTGAGTTCGGGGCGGACATGGACGTCCATGCGCTTGGCCCAGTCGCTCAGCTCACCGTGTTGGGACGACGCGTCGGTTTCGTTCCATTTGTAGCCGGTGTCGGGCATGTCGGAGAGCAGCATCTCCAACACCATCTTCTGGCTCTTGACGGCGCGTTCGCTGGTGGACTGCACCTCCATGCCCGCGGTGGCGCTGCGGCAGCAGCTGGGTGCCAGCGTGCGCTCACCTTTGATCTCGACCACACAAGCGCGGCAGTTGCCGTCGGCGCGGTAGCCGTCCTTGTAGCAAAGGTGGGGGATGTCCACGCCGTGGCGCTTGGCGGCTTTCAGAATCGTCTCGCCCTCGAAGGCGTGGATGGTCTTCTGGTCCAGCGTGAACTCCACGGTTTTCAGGGTCACTTCAGACAACTTGGCGGGTGCGTTCATATCAGGCCACCTCGTGAGGGAAATATTTCTGAACACAGCGCACCGGGTTGGGCGCTGCCTGACCCAGGCCGCAAATCGAGGCGTCGGTCATCACAATATTGAGGTCTTCCAGGGTATCGTTGTCCCAGATCGGCGCCTGCATCAGCGTGGCGGCTTTGTCGGTGCCGACGCGGCACGGCGTGCATTGGCCGCAGCTCTCGTGCGCGAAGAAACGCATCATGTTGAGCGCCGCATCGCGCGCCCGGTCTTTGTTGCCCAGCACAATCACCGCCGCCGAGCCGATAAAGCAACCATGCGGCTGCAAGGTATCAAAGTCCAGCGGAACATTCCCCATGCTGGCCGGCAGAATGCCACCGGACGCACCGCCGGGCAGGTAGCCATAAAAGCTGTGGCCTTCCACCATTCCGCCGCAGTATTCATCGATCAACTCGCGCACCGAGATACCGGCGGGCGCCAGCTTGACGCCGGGCTGTTTGACACGACCACTGACGCTGAAACTGCGCAGGCCCTTGCGCCCGTTGCGCCCGAAGCTGCTGAACCACTGCGGGCCTTTTTGCACGATGTCGCGCACCCAATACAAGGTCTCGAAGTTGTGCTCCAAGGTCGGCCGGCCGAACAAGCCGACCTGCGCGATATAGGGCGGACGCATGCGCGGTTCGCCGCGTTTGCCTTCGATGCTCTCGATCATGGCCGACTCTTCGCCGCAAATATAGGCACCCGCGCCACGGCGGATGTGGATGGTGGGCAGCGGGCACGGCGGGTTGGCCTGCAGACGCGCGACTTCACGCTCCAGAATTTCGCGGCAACCGTGGTACTCGTCCCGCAAATAGATGTAGCAGGTGTCAATCCCGACGACCTGCGCAGCGACCAGCATGCCTTCCAGGAACCGGTGCGGATCACGCTCCAGGTACGTGCGGTCTTTGAAAGTACCCGGCTCGCCCTCATCGATATTGATCGCCATCAGTTTGGGAGCCGGCTGGTCACGCACGATGCGCCACTTGCGCCCGGCCGGAAAGCCTGCGCCGCCCAGGCCGCGCAGACCTGAATCTTCCATGGCTTTGACCACCGACTCGGCGTCCTGGGTACCCGCTGACAAGGCCGCAGCAAGCGCATAACCACCCGCTGAACGGTATGCGTCCAGCCCGGTATAGGCCGGTGCGACCTGAACCGCAGCGGCGGGCGGGGACACCGCCTTCTCGCTCCAGCTTGCGCCATCAAAACTGCCTGTATCCGACGCGACCGGATGCGTGACGGCATGCGCCTGCACAGCCAGCGCCACCGACTCCAAAGTGGCAAAAGGCACCGGGTTCTGGTGGACCACGGCGGCAGGGGCTTGTTCACAACGACCGATGCACGGCGCGGCAATCACCCGCACGTCGCTACGACCTAAAATTTCTGGCAGGCGCGCCAGCAAATCCTGCGCACCCGCCATCTCGCAGCTCAGTCCATCACATACGCGCACGGTCAGCGCCGCAGGTTCGACGCCTCCCTTCACGACGTCGAAGTGGTGGTAGAACGTCGCGACTTCAAAAACCTCGGCCATGCCGATGCGCATCTCCTTGGCCAAAGCCACCAGATGACGGTCGTGCAGGCAACGGTAGTGGTCCTGGAAGCGGTGCAGATACTCAATCAGCAGTTCACGCGGATGCGGCCCGCTGCCGAGCAGCTCGCGCACCTCTTGCACCGCGGCGTCATCCGGTTGACGCCCTTTGAGCTTGCTTTTGCTGCGGATGCGCTGCCGGATGTCATCCACTGAGCCCAGGGGCACGGTAGATACAGGAGAGCTTGATGTAGCCATATTCACTCACTCGTTGGTGCCTGGCGGCACACTTGGTCGCACAACACGAAAATCCAAACAAAAACCCTGCCAGTGCGATGGCCGCACAGGCAGGGTCGGCGCGCATGTGAACCTGATCAGGCGAAAAACTTAGCCACGCTTTGCAGCGTGCGATACACGCCCCAAGCCAATGGAATACCCACTGCAGCCCAAGCAATCACGACGACCATGGGATCGACGGCGTCATCGGAAGCGGGCTCTTCACCCCGCACCACCTCCGAGGCCGCCGCCTTCTCATGCGCCAAGCGCCGTTCCTCAGCCAATTCTTCATCGGTCATAAACCATTTGTCGTCCAAGGGGCGAACCAAAAGATTGCAAATGAGACCGACCACCAGCATGCCGACCAGAATGTACATAGTCTGGTTGTAGACCTGCTCGCGCGGGATTCCCAAGCCGAGTTGGTACTCGCGCATGTAATTCACCACGACGGGCCCCAGCACGCCGGCCGTGGCCCAGGCGGTGAGTAAGCGGCCGTGGATGGCACCGACCATCTGCGTTCCAAAAATATCGGCCAGATACGCAGGCACCGTTGCAAACCCGCCTCCGTACATGCTCAAGATGACGCAAAAGGCGCCGACGAACAAAGCGATGTTGCCGGCGCTCGCGCTTCCCGGCACACTGGCATACATCAGACCGCCCAGTACAAAAAATACGACATAGGTCACTTTGCGGCCCAGCTTATCGGACAGGCTTGCCCAGAAAAACCGGCCCCCGATGTTGAACAGGCTCAGCAATGCGGTAAAGCCGGCAGCCACCGTTGCGATCAATTTGAGCTGATCTTTATCGAGCTCAGTGAATTTACCGGGCAAACCGGCGAGCGAGCCACCAAACACTTCCTGCAACATCGGCGACGCCATGCCCAACACACCGATACCGGCGCTGACGTTCATGCACAAGACCATCCAGATCAGCCAGAACTGGGGAATGCCCCAGACCTTGGTCACATGCACATGGCGCTGGGTGATCATGGCGTTGTCCACCTGCGCGGGCGGCGGAGTCCAGCCCTCCGGTTTCCATCCGCTGACGGGGACGCGGTAGCCAAACGCACCCGCCATCATGAACACGAAGTACACCAGGGCCATCACGACGAAAGTCTGCATCACGCCCACGTCCGTCGGCGTGGCAAAGTATTTCATCAGGTCGTTGGCCATAGGCGAACCAATCATGGCTCCTCCACCGAAACCCATGATGGCCATGCCGGTGGCCATGCCACGGCGGTCCGGGAACCACTTGATCAAGGTCGACACCGGCGAGATGTAACCCAGGCCCAGCCCGATGCCACCAATAACACCAGAGCCCAGAATCATCATCCAAAACTGGTGGAGGTAGACACCGAGGGCCGAGATCAGCATCCCGCCGCACCAGCACACAGCCGAGACCACGCCCGCCTTGCGCGGACCAGCACGCTCCAACCAACCGCCCCAGGTTGCTGCGCTGGAGCCCAGCAACACAAAAAACAGGGTGTACATCCAACCCAGTGTGGAGATCTGCCAATCACACGATGTCGTGAACAACTGCGCCCAGAAGCCGACCTCGGGGCCGCACTTAATGGCTTCCTTGATTCCCAATGCTTTTGAGAGTGGTAACCAGAAAACCGAAAAGCCGTAGGCCATGCCGATACACAGGTGTATGGCCAGGGCTGCCGGTGGAACCAACCAGCGGTTGAAACCCGGCCCCGCAATGATGCGCTCTTTGTCAAGCAGTCCGTAAGTGTCAGTTGCCATGATCGATCTCCTGTCGTGTGTATCAAACTGATGGGATTGGTCAGCCTGTTTCAAGCCTCCTTAAACAGACCCACCCACCATCACCTTAACACGGAGTTACCAACACGTTACCTAGCGTGAACCCTATGCGCATCAGCCGACCCGATCACCGCAAACTGCTGATGTAGTGCCCCAAATTTTCAATATCGGCATCGCTCAAAGTCTGCGCGACGCTGGTCATATTGCCAGCGTCATTGGTACGCGTGCGGGCTTTGAAATTGCGCAGCTGCTCAACCACGTAGTCATACTGCTGGCCCGCGACACGGGGGATCTCATTTTGACCACTGAAGCCGCCCAGGTGGCACATGGTGCACAAGGTTTCGTCAGCCTTCGCTTTGCCCAATTTGGCTTTAGCCTCGTCAGCGACAAATCCGTTGGGCTTCAGGGGGAAGCTCGCGAAATAATTCGCCACATTGGTCATCTCGGTACGGGAAAGGTTGGAAGCCATGGCAGTCATGATGGGATGACTGCGTCGACCTTCTTTGTAGTCCTTTAACTGCATGTAGATGTATCGCCAGGTTTGTCCGGCAAGGCTGGGATAACCGGGAACGACCGCATTTCCATCTTCGCCATGGCAGGCCGCGCATACTGCAGCTGTCACTTTTCCAGCTTGCAGATCCTGCGCATGCGACAGGGACGCCATCACACAGAACGACAACGCCGTAACCCGTTTCAACACTGTAAACATCGTTAGTCTCTTCCTCAGATAAAAGAACGGCCACCCGAAGGTGGCCGCTACCATCACGGACCCTATCCGGATCCGGTCAACAGGAACCGCCTATCAGTCAGGCAGTCCGTAAACGACCATCGAGTTACCACGCTTGAAGTCGAGTTGGTTGTTGCCACCGCAGCCCATGGCTACGTACTGCTTGCCGCCTACTGCGTAGGAAACAGGCATGGCGTTGGCACCCGCACCGCAGTTGTGCTCCCAAAGCAATTTGCCGCTCTTGGCGTCCAGCGCGCGGAACAGGCCATTGCCCTCACCATAGAACACCAGGCCACCGGCGGTTGCCAAAGCGCCACCAATCAGAGGCTCAGCCGTGTCAAATTTCCATTCCATCTTGCCGGTGTTGTAGTTCACAGCAGCCAAGCGGCCCCACTGTTTCTCGTCACCAATCACTTTGAATGCACCGCCCAACCACAGCTTGCCGCCGGGGTATTTGGATGCTTCCACGTGATAGGTCATGGGTTGGTGTAGGTTCAGCGCATATGCCATGTTCAACTCAGGATTGACGGCCATTGGCGACCACTCCACACCGCCATTGGCACCGGGCAGCATACGCGCGCCGGCTGCTGTGGGCAGGACCCACATATTTTCCTGCGGGATCATGGCATCCGAGAACCGGATCAGCTCACCGGTTTCGCGGTTGTGCACATACACATGACCGGTCTTGCCACCGTGGATCACGCCAGGGATGGTCTTGCCAGATTTGTCTTTCACGTCAACCAGAATGGGCGGGCTCACAGCGTCCAGATCCCACACGTCATGCGCGATGTACTGGTAGTGCCAACGGTAGTGACCGGTGTCCAGATCAACCGCGACCAAGGAGTCGGTGTACAGGTTGTCGCCGGGACGCTCAGCGCCATACAAGTCTGGCGATGGATTGCCCACCACAAAGAAGATGGTGCGTGACTTCAAGTCCACAGCAGGGTTCATCCAGACGCCACCACCCAGGGTTTGGTAGAAATTACTGTCACGGGCCAATTGGGCTTTTTCCGCTGCGATATCGCGGTGCATGTTGCGACCGGTTGCATCGTTTTCAGCCCAGACGCCTTCGTGCCCCTTCTCAGGGATGGTGTAGAAAGTCCAGATCAGGTAGCCGGTCTCGACATCAAATGCTTTGACGAAACCGCGGATGCCGTATTCGCCGCCGTTGGTGCCAATCAAAACTTTACCGTCCACCACAGTGGGGGCCATGGTCTCGCTGTAGCCCTTCTCGGGGTCAGCGATCTCAACATCCCACTCCACCTTACCTGTTTTGGCGTCCAGGGCCACCAGGCGGGCATCCAGGGTGCCCATAAAGACGCGGCCGCCTTCAATAGCGACGCCACGGTTATTCGGGCCGCAGCAGAAAGTGGTGATGGGACCCATCTTGTGTTTGTAGTGCCAGAACTCTTTGCCGGTTACCGCGTCCAAGGCATAGATATGGTTGAACGATGTTGTCATGTACATCACGCCATCGACCACGATGGGCGCGGTTTCCATCGATTCGAGAACCTCGGTCTGAAACGTGAATTTGGGGCGCAAATTCTTCACGTTGCCCGTGTTGATTTGTTTGCCGGGGTAAAAGCGAGTCTGATCATAGTTGCCATGGGTGTGCAACCAGTTATCACCCTGTTTCGCAGCGCCGTTGAGCTGGCCTTGGCTGACGCTGATACCCTTGGATAAGGTACTCGCACCCGTGCCTTTTTGGCCCGTGATTTCCTGTGCGCTGGCAGTGCCCACCCATGCGCCAACGGCAAGGGATGAGGCAAGGACCAACTTGATCCATTTGTTACGGTGCATAGTGCATTTCTCCTAATTAACGATCACAATAATCCGAACTTCGAGGGACCACAGCCTCGTCAGTACGTAGCTCAAGGATAAGTGTTCCGGGTTGCATTCTGATGCTGCTGCGGCCCGCCTCAGCATGGTACAAACCCTGATGTAATGAAGCGCGCGCAGGTGAAAGACCCGGGTTTGCAAGAAAAAACTTCACAACCATCAAAAATTTTTATATTGGAAAAATGATGAATTTCAGTTTGAAACGCCTAAACCGCCCCGCAGTGGCATGTTTTGCATTCGCAACTTTTATTTTCGCTCCCCAAGTGCAGGCGCAAATGGGTGCGGACCAGATCAACATGAATGGCCAGTATGTGTTGGCCGCCAAGGCTGGCAAAGTCGAGCGGGTCGGCCAACTGCTGCGCCAGGGTGCAGCCGTTGATTCCCGCGACCGCCTGGGTAACTCACCACTGAACATGGCCGCATCCAAGGGCAACGAGGCGCTGGTGGACCTGCTGCTGGCGGCTGGGGCCAATCCCAGCCTCGCTAACCTCTCGGAAGTCACGCCGCTGATGGGAGCCAGTTTTGCGGGTAACGCCAATATCGTGCGCAAACTGTTGGGTGCTGGCGCGCTCGTCAACCCGGTAGATCGGGTCAAAAAGACCGCTGCCACCTACGCGGCGGGAAACGGCTGCGTGGAATGCATGAAAGCCCTTGTCGCAGCAGGCGTCGGGGTCAATGCCCGCCTGGACAATGACCTGACCCTTTTGATGTGGGCCGCGCCCTACGGTCAAGTGGACATGGTGCGCTACCTTCTGGAACAAGGCGCCGACAAAAACGCCAAAGACAACCGCGGCCAAACCGCCTTGGACCTGGCCCGCGAAGCCAAACAGGAGGCCGTGCTCCGTTTGTTGCAGTGATGGGTTTGCGATTCAGCCCAACCGTTTCCCTCTTTTTCTAAAGTGGTTCAGATGCCCTACTCCATGACTCACATCCCACTCAGTCGCTACGCTGCGGCGCTGATCGTCGCCTTAGGCGCTCAAGTCGCATCGGCCGATGTCTTTGTGAGCAGCGAAAAAGACAACGCCATCATGGTGTTGCAAAACGACGGGACCTTCATCAAGAACATCCCCACCTGCAAGCGCCCGCGCCATATGGCTTGGGCCAGCGGGGGGAAGAACATCCTGGTGGCCTGTGGCGACAGCGACCAAATTGGCGTCGTGGACGTTGCCGCCGGCAAGCAAGTTGACACACTCCCCACGGGCGAAAGCCCCGAGATATTCGCGCTATCGCCCGACGGCAAAACCGCCTACGTGTCGATTGAAGAAGGCAGCCAGATGATTGCCTATGACGTTGCCAACAAGAAACCGATGTTCTCGGTAAAAACCGGGGCCGAGCCCGAGGGCGTGCTGGCCACACCCGATGGCAAACTGGTGTACGTGACCTCTGAGGTCACCAACTCGGTGCACATCGTGGATGTGGCCAGCCGCAAGCAGGTCGGGATGGTCAAAGTGGGCAAACGCCCCCGGCGCTTTGCCCTGACGCCCGACGGCGCGGAGCTGTGGGTGACCAATGAACTGGGCTCCAGCGTGAGCATCATTGACACCGCAACCCGCAGCGTTAAAAGGACCCTTCTTTTCGAAATTACCGGCATGCGCAAAAACGACATCAGCCCTGTCGGTATGTTGATCACGCCCGATGGCAAAACCGCATGGGTCGCCTTGGGTCGGGCCAACCATGTGGCCGAAGTGGACGTGGCCACGCACACGGTGCGCAAGGTCATCCTGGCAGGCAAGCGCACATGGGGCGTGGGCCTGAATGGCGACGGATCGTGGCTCTACGTGGTCAATGGGCTTTCCGACGACCTCACCATCGTCGACGTAGCCAGCGGTAAAGCCATCAAAACCGTACCCGCCGGTCGCGTACCCCATAGCGTGATCACCAATTGATGGCGGCCGGTCGAAGCGGCTTGGTCCGCTGCCTGTGGGCTTGGGCGGCGCTGGCGCTTATGCCGGTTTCGGTCTGGGCCGCGAGCTGGCAAATCCTGGTCGTCGGACTGCGAGACGACCCGCGCTATGAGCGTAAAACGCTGGAACAAGCGTTCATCGGCAAACCCACCGGAAGGCCGTTGGTTGCAGCACAAATCGCCATCGATGAAATCAAGGACAACCTCCAGGACAGCGGTAACCAGCTGAAATTGCAAGATCTGCAGTGGGACGGTAAAAGTACCACCGAGCTGTTGGCGGAAATCAATAAACGCAAAGCCCAGGTCCTGCTGCTGGATCTGCCGGTAGAGCACCAGAAGGCGCTGATGGAGGCGTTCGCGAAAATTGCCACTGCGCCCATCGTCTTCAACATCAGCGAAGGCAGCGATGCCTTGCGTGGCGCCTCCTGCCACCCCCACTGGTTGCACACCCTGCCCAGCGAACGCATGCTCGCCGACGCGATGGCCCAATGGCTGGCTGCTCGCAACTGGCGGGACATGATTCTGCTGGTCGGGCCTGAGCCGCAAGACCAGGCCTTGCGCGACATCTGGATCACGTCAATCAAGCGATTCGGACTGAAGGTCAAAGCCGAGCGCAAATTTGTACTGTCGGGTGACCCACGCCAACGCGAAGCCAGCAACCCGAAATTGCTGACGGCCGAACCCGCACATGATGTGGTGATGGTGCTGGATTCGGTCGGTGAATTTGCCAAAGGCCTGCCCTTCAACACCGCCCTCCCGCGCCCGGTGGTGGGCAGCAGCGGTCTGGTGCCGTTGGCCTGGCATACATCGTGGGAGCGGTACGGCGCGCCGCAACTCAGCCACCGATTTCAAAAGTTGACCAACAAGCAAATGGCCTCGCAAGACTGGGCGTCATGGATGGCGGTGAAAAGCTTCGCGACCGCGCTGGACGAAGAACCCAAAGCCAATCTGGCGCAGCTGCTATCTAACCTGCGCAGCGGCAAAACCACACTGGACGGCTTCAAAGGCACCGCCCTGAGCTTCCGGCCCTGGGACGGGCAACTGCGCCAGGGAATTTTTATGGCCCACGGCCAAGCCGTGGCGGGTATGGCGCCGATAGAAGGCGTGTTGCACCCGAAGGAGATTCTGGACACCCTGGGCGCCGACGAACCGGAAAGTCTTTGCAAGCGTCGCTGAGCCCGCTTGCAGCAGACCCCCCCGCTATACTCCGGCCGACTTTTCAGACGGGTTGCCCATGCACTTTCGATTGGATTCGACCTATGGCCGGGTTATGGCTTGGCTCAACATGCACCTGGTCGACCATGGCTTTATCCGGGCCATCTACAACAATATGTATGCGATTGGCGGCGGCATGCATCGCTCCAGCCAACCCAGCCCCTCCCAAATCCGCGATTACAAGAAGCGGCTGGGCCTCAAAAGCATCCTGAATTTGCGCGGTGTCAACGAGTTCGGCTCGTATGCGCTGGAGGCCGAGGCCTGCGATGCACTCGGTATCCGGCTGGAAACCTTCCGCCTGTATTCGCGCCAGCCACCCACGCGCGATGAAATCCATGGGATCAAAGCCGTTTTTGCGAATCTGGAATACCCGGCGCTCTTGCACTGCAAATCCGGTGCGGACCGCGCGGGTATCGGTGCGGCGCTGTTCCGCATCCTGCATTTGGGCCACGATGTGCGTGACGCGCTGACGGAACTCAACTGGCGCTACGGCCACTTCCGCCGCTCACAGGCTGGCGTGCTCGAATACGTACTGGAAACCTACCTGGCACGCAATGCCCGTGCGCCCATCGGCTTCATGGAGTGGGTCGACAGCGAATACGACCCGAGCGCGCTGGAGAGGCAATACCTGGCAGAAGGCTGGGCCTCGCTGCTCAACGACAAGTTGCTGCAGCGCGAATGAAGACATCCCTGCAGCTTTACGGGCGGCTGATCCAAACGATTCGGCCCTACCGCTCGGTGGTGGCGCTTTCGGTGCTCGCCATGGTGGTTGCCGCAGCGCTGGAGCCGGTGCTCCCGGGCCTGCTCAAACCGCTGGTAGACCAGAACCTGATCGCCAAAAACACCCAGACGCAGTGGTGGGTCCCGGTGGCGCTGGTGTTGTCATTTCTGGCTAAGGGCGTGGCTGAATACGTGGCCAACGTGGCCAGCCAATGGATTGCCAACAAAGCCATTACCGATTTGCGCCGCCAGGTGTTTGCGCACCAAATGGAGCTGCCCTTGGCCGAGCACATGGCCCAGTCGCAAGGGCGCATGCTCTCGCGTTTGTTGTATGACATCCCGCAGGTCGGTGCGGCGCTGTCATCGGCTTGGATCGTGGTGGTGCGCGACACGCTGATCATCATCGGGTTGACCGGCTACCTGATTTACACGGCGTGGGA
>CANFTU010000011.1 GCA_947450005.1 Comamonadaceae bacterium
ATTTCATCCAGCTCTCCAGGCTGCGTGCCGGTCACCGAAAACTCAAGAACTTATGAGCCGCAGCATAGTCGTCACCGGGGCAGCCTCGGGCATTGGCGAGGCGATTGCCACCTTGTTGCTGCAAGGTGGTGACCATGTCACAGCAATGGATCTGGATGCCGTTGCCTTGGAGGCTGCGCGCGTACGCTCCTGGGCTGCGTATGGGCAGCATCTCAGCCTGGTTCAGGGGGATGTGACTAAGGCTGGTGACGTGGAACGCACGCTGCTCGGGGCACGCACCCGCACCGGTAGGCTCGACGTGATTGTGAACAACGCGGGTATTACTGGCGGACCGCAGGCACTCAAGCTGCATCAGACTTCGATTGAAGACTTTGACGAGGTCTGGGCAGTCAATGGACGCGGCGTGTTTCTGATGTGCCGCACCGCCTTACCATTCATGTTGGCGCAAGGCGGTGGCGTGATCGTCAATATCGCCTCGGTGGCCGGTATGGTGGCCTTTCCAGAGCGTAGCGCCTACAGCATCAGCAAGGGTGCGGTCGTCATGCTGACCAAATCGATTGCAGTCGACTACGCCGCCCAGGGTATTCGTTGCAATGCGGTGTGTCCCGGCATGATCGATACACCGATGACCCATTGGCGTTTGCAGCAACTCGAGCTGCGGGCGCGCGTCGTATCGCGTATCCCCCAAGGCGATGTGGGCAGCGTATTGGATGTGGCCCATGCCGTCCAATTTTTAGCCAGCCCCCAGGCCAGCTACCTGAATGGTTCAACGCTCGTTGTCGACGGAGCGTATTCGTCGGTTTGACCACTGCTGTCCCGCATTAACCCCATTTTCTTTTTCCATCTCACACTTCAGGAGCACCCTATGACCCACGATTTCAACGGCAGAAAAATCATCATCACTGGCGGTGCTGCCGGTATCGGGCTGGCCGCCGCTAGTCAACTCATGCAAGCTGGTGCCAGCGTGGCCCTTCTCGATTTGGATGGAGCGGCTGCCAAGGCATCCGCTGCCAAACTGCACGGCACTGGAAAAGCCTTCGGTTTCGCCGCTGATGTTACGCAGGAAGACAGCGTCAATCACGCGGTGGCCGCAGCTATTGAGGCGATGGGTGGCGTGGACGGTTTGTTCAATAATGCCGGAATCGCAGGTTTTGGCAGCGTGCACGAGAGCACCCCTGAAAGCTGGAATAAGGTCTGGGCGGTCAACGTCACCGGCACGTTTTTGGCCTCCCGCGCTGCGTTGCCGCACATGCTGGCGGCCAAGCGCGGTGCCATCGTTAACGTCGGCTCCGTTGCGGGTATGGTGGGCATTCCCAATATGGCGGCCTATTGCGCGGCCAAGGGTGCGGTGGTCAATCTCTCGCGTCAGATGGCAGCGCAATATGCGCCTCTCGGTATTCGGGTGAACTGCGTGTGCCCCGGCACGATTGCAGAGACCGCCATGGGCAAGTCCTTGCTGGGCAGCGACACCAGCGAGGAAGCCATGAACAAGCGGCTTGCCAAATACCCCATTGGCCGCTTCGGGCGGGCCGATGAAATTGCCAACGCGGTGGTGTATTTGCTGTCTGACGCTGCCAGCTTCTTTGTCGGCTCCATCGTCGCCGTTGACGGCGGGATGACGACGATATGAAGAACAAGCCGGTCTATGCGGCGCAGGACAAACGCCTGGGTCTGGATGACCTGGCTGCCTTGGTGCAGGACGGCGACTGCGTGGCCGTTGGCGGTGGTTTGTCGTCGCGCGAGCCCATGGCGCTGGTGCGGGCCTTGGTACGTGCTGGTCGCAAAAATTTACACGTGGTCGGCTCAGCGCATGGCATCGACATTGACCTCCTGTGCGGTGCGGGTGCGGTCTCCAAGTCTTCAGAGAGCTATGTCGGCTTTGAGCAGGACTTCGGCATGGCGCCCAACTTTCGCAGGGCCTGCGAGTCGGGCCAAGTTGAAATGGCAGACGGTTGTTGTTACACCCTGGTTCAGCAACTGCGTGCCGCCGCGTATGGACTGCCTTTCATGCCCATGCGCTCCGTGCGCGGCACCAGTTTTTCGGCTATGCACCCTGAATATAAGACCATGGCATGCCCTTACACCGGCGAAGAACTGCTGCTGGTGCCTGCCTTGCAACCGGACGTCGCGCTGATTCACGCCCAATATGGGGACGCCCACGGTAATCTGCGCATTGAAGGTCCGCCCGTCACTGATATCCTGGCGGCACGGGCGTCTGTCAAAGTACTGGCAACGGTAGAAAAACTGGTCAGCAACCAGGAGCTACACGCTCTGGGAGGGGTTAACGTTCCCTATCTGTACGTCGCGGGTGTGTGTGAGGTGCCCTTGGGCGCACACCCTACTGCCTGCTACCCTATGTACGCCTATGACCGGCCCCACACTGCGGCTTATTACGCGGCTGCCAGCGGTGGGCGCGAAGCCTTCGAGCGCGACTACTTGCAAACCTATGTGCTGGACTGTCCGGACCACGCGGCCTACGTTGAGCGCGTGGGTGGCAGAGGCTTGAAAGAGCGCCTGGGTAGCTGGTCCGAGAGCAACGCCGCCTGGATGGACTTATACAGAGAGGTGGCCGCATGAGCGATAACTGCAGCCTGGGCGAAGCCATGGTGTTCAACCTGGCACGCACCATTCGCAATGGCGATTTGGCGTTTCACGGCTTTGGTTCGCCGCTGGTTCAACTGGCTTTGCATCTGGCTAAGCGAACTCACGCACCCGACTTGATTTTGGTGGCCGGTGCCACTTATGGCATCAACCCACAGCCACCCTTTCTGACACCCACCTCCAACGATTGGGCACTCGATCGCCACGCCGAATGCTCCCTGGATATTGAAGAGCTTTTTGACTTGGCCGCATCTGGCCGCATGCAGCGCATGTTTTTGTCAGGATTGCAAATTGACGCATTCGGCAATGCCAACGTCACCCGTCTGGGAAGTGACACCTTGCGCCTGAAGCTGCCGGGCGGGGGCGGGGGCTGTAACCTGTCCTGCGACGTCGGCAACTTCACCTTGTGGACCACGGCGCATCGGGGCGCGGTCGGTAAAGATGGGCGGCGCATGTTGCGGCTGGTGCAGCAATGCGATTTTGTGACCTCGCTGGGGCACCGCGGCGTAGACGGCAGCAGCCGTGCGCAACTCGGTCACCAAGGCGGTGGCCCCGATTGCCTGGTCACCGACTTGGGACTGTTTGACTACGACGCTGAGGGCCATGCCCGTTTGCGCAGCGTCTACACGGACACGACCCTGGAAGAGGTGGCACTGAACACCGGGTTTGCCCTGCGCAGTCTGGACGTTTTGGAGCCCATGCCCCTGCCCGACGCGCAGGCCGTGGCCATCATCCGCGCGCTCGACCCTTTGCAAGTCCACCGCAAAGAACTGCGTCCCGCCGATAACGAACGCCGGTTTCCACTGGCCGCCTAAAGGATTTCCATGAGCGCATCCACCGCTGCCACGTCAACCCTGGCTTTTGCGCAGCACAGCAATCTGGTTCCGTTACCCTATCGGCAGGTCAGTGTGCAGCCCTACGCTGGGGCCATGACGGCCGCGGCCATCAGCGCGCACTTCATGGGCCGCGAGGCGTACCGGCGGACCAACTTTATTGTGCTGCACCGGGGTGATGTGCGCAACAGTCCCCTGGCCGTGATTGCCATTGCCCGCAGTAACGACAAAGACCTGTTTTCACCCATCACCGAAGTGGAAGTATTGGCGCTCCCGGATGACTGCGTATTCGCCCAGGACCCGCAGACCGACTGTGCTAACCGTTCTGCCCTTGCTGAGCTGGCGCACCGGTCGGACGCTGGGAAGACGCAGACGCTGGTTGCCTGGGGCCTGTATGACCATGTGAACTTCATACACCACCCTGATCCGCTGGTTCTGCGTATTGTGGAAGTCGCCCCGCCCGAACCTGCCAAGTTGTTCGATCTGGTGCGTCATGTGCTGAGCTATGCGGATCTGCCTGCCATTCGGATTGTGCTGGAGCGCATCGACGTGGCCCAACTTGCCCGCAGTTGCCCGGCCAAGGAATACTTGGTTCCCTGCCGCAGTGGTGGTTTGGATGACTTGGGTGCGCCGGTGCATTTTCTGGACGAGCGCCCCGCCGAGCGGCGCGACTGGGTGCTGGTCGGTTGCGAGCGTAGCCTGCAGTTCCACCGCCATTATTACGGTGACGAACCGCCACGCGTGGAAATGTGTCCGCGCCAAATAGCCGGTGCGCGCAGCGAGCCTACCTTGCTCAAGTGCTGTCTGTTGGAGTTTGATATTGAGCAGAATGGTCAGGTTATGACCGTCCCCTGGGGAACCGATTTGGTCATGGTGGAGCGCGCGCTCAAGCAGCTCACTGGCGATTCGGCGGTAACTCAAGGGGCTGCGCATGCTGGATAGCCACTGGGGTGATATCGCGGTGATTGCCGAGTTGCGCCGCCAGCGCACGGCCGGGCCGCGTGAGCACGGAATGACGATGATCATTGATACCGGCTTGGGTGTGGCCGCAACAGCCGATTTGTTGGAAGTGGCGGGCGACTACATTGATGTGTGGAAGCTCAGTTTCGGTACCTCTGTGTTCGTACGGCCCTCCGTGCTGGAACGCAAGTTGGAGCTGATCAACTCGAAAAACATCCTCAGCTGTCCTGGCGGCACCCTGATGGAAGCAGCCATCCTTCAACACCCTAGCCATGCCTACATGCAACGCGCCGTAGATGTTGGTTTTAAGGCCGTAGAGATTTCTGACGGCACCATTGAGATGTCGGCCTTTCGGCGCAAAACCGCGATCGATGCAGCACTCAGCGCGGGCTTGGTCACGATCACTGAGGTCGGCAAGAAAGATCCCAAAGCCCAACCCAGCATGCAGGCCCTTGCCGAGCAGGCGCGGCGTGATCTCGAATGGGGTGCGCGTTGGGTGGTGGTGGAGGGCCGCGAGTCGGGTACTTGTGTTGGACCCTATGACGACGAGGGCAATATTGATTTAGCGTCTTTGGAAGTCTTTGCCCAGATTTTGGGTGATCAGATTGACCGGGTGATATGGGAGGCGCCGCTCAAGCACCAGCAAACCGTGTTGATTGACCGTTTCGGATTGAACGTGGGCTTGGGCAACATACCGCCGGACCGGGTGCTGGCCCTGGAAGCTTTGCGCTTGGGTTTGCGATTTGAAACACTCAAGCCTTTGGCCGACGCGCTGCGCCGATCCAGTCAGGGATCACCCGATTTGTACGAGGCGGTCCTAATCGGAAACGCCATCGACGGCCGCGCCAGTTTGATCCGTCCGCCCTACGCTATGCCGCAGGTGGTTTTGGGCTCGCAAAGCGATGAGCGGCACTGACCCCAGCGCAGCGCGCGTTCTGGAGGTCGGCGGTCGCCTGCAAAGCGGCCCCGGCAGTGCTTTGGTCAAGCGTGCTTTTGCTGAAGAACTGCGCCACCAAGCCGGCTTGTCCCAGGCGATCGGGCCTGTCGATCTTGCGTATGTATTGGCGAATATCGAGGCCGGTCACATTCCGGCGAAGGAGGGTGGGCAGTTACTGCGTGCCTTGCTGGAGTTACAGCAGCACAGCTTGGTCCTGGATCCGGCGCTCGGCGATCTGTACACCAATCGGGAGGCCTGGCTGTATGGCAGTACCCCCACCACGGCATGGTTGGGCTGTGGGAGGGCGCGCCGCGAAGCGACGACCACGGCGTTTCATCTGCACGTCTGCGACGGTCTGCGTGCACTAGCAGTTCAGCTTGTTGGGTTGGGGAGGGAAATTGTGCTGGTGGCTCAGCGGGAGGCCGGTACCCTGGTGGCGGACTACACCTACTTGCAGGCCGGGCAGCCCACCACATTTGGACATTACCTGCTTGGCTTCGTTGGCCCGCTGTTGCGTGACCTGGGGCGTGTCCAGGCCTTTCACGCCCGTTTTGATGCATCACCGGCTGGCTGCGGAAGTACCAATGGCTCGCCGCTGGCTCCGGATCGCCAACGGGTGGCCGAGTTGCTCGGATTTGGCGGTCTGGTGACGCATGCACGTGACGCGATGTGGCAAGCCGATGGTCCTATTGAGGGCATGGCAACTGTGGTGGCAGCCTTGGTCAACATGGACCGCCTGGCCGAAGATCTCATGGTTTTTGCCAGCGCTGAGTTTGGCGTAGTGACCTTGGCCGACGGTGAGTCACGCGCCAGCAAAATCATGCCGCAGAAAAAGAACCCCTTTGCGCTGGCTTATGTACGGGCGAGCGCCAACCAGGCTATTGGTTTGCAGGCAGCGTTGGCTGCATCGGGACGCACCCCGACCGGGCAAATGGACAACCGCATGCTGGCCTATGGTGAACTGCCACGTGCGATCGATCTGGCTGCGGGAGCGGCTGAATTGATGGGCAGCGCATTGGCAGGCTTGCAGGTGAATCATGAGGCCGCGCAGCAGACGCTGCAGCGCAGCTTTGTGCTGGCCACTGACCTAGCCGAAGCGCTGGTGCGCTATGCCCATGTAGACCCGCGCACCGCGCACACAGTCGCAGGGCGACTCGCCCGTTTACTGCACGAGAGTGGGCGTACGCCGCAATCGCTGACCCCACAAGATATCGCCCAGGCCAGCGGCGCATCAGGTCGTCCATCGCTGGTGATCAGCCCGGCTGCCTTGGCCCAGGCGCTAGACCCTCACAGTGCCATTGCCCAGCGCACGGGTGAAGGCGCTGCCGCCCCCGCTGCGCTGGCGCGGATGCTGGCGCACTATGGCGAGCAAATCGATCAATCTGCCGCCTGGTGTGAAGCCGAGAGCCAAAGGAAAGCGCTGGCCCAAACGGCACTGTTTGACGCGGTCCGCGTTGTAGTGGAGGCGCAGACATGAGCGCAGCGACCATGCAGGATTCGGTGGTTTTTGGCAGTCTGTGGAGCCAGTCATCGGTCCATGCACTTTTTGCCGAAATTCCGCGTACCCGCGCTTGGCTGGAGATCGTAGCGGTGCTCGCCGAAGTGCAGGCCGAGTTCGACTTGATTCCCGCCGCGTCAGCGCAGGCCATTGCCGCCTGTTGCCGCAATCTTACGGTGGACGCCGCGCTCTTGGAGGAGTTCCGCGCCGGACGCGAAGCCAGCGGCCACTCCATGCAGGGTTTGATACGGTTGGTGCAGGCGCGACTGGATCCGCGGCATGCCCAGTGGGTGTACGCCGGTGCCACCGTGCAGGATGTGACTGATACCTGGACCATGCAGGTGCTACGTCAGGTGCACACCGTGCTGGCCGGGCAGCTCGCCGCGCTGGACCTCGTGCTGGCCGGGCTGGCCGCACGCCACCGCGACACGGTGATGGTGGGCCGTACCCATGGTCAGCAGGGCCTGCCCATTACCTTTGGCTACAAAGTGGCGGTCTGGCTGGTCGAGCTGCGTCGGCATTGCCAGCGCTTGCTGGAAGTGGGCAGCCGCAGCCACACCGCGCAACTGTGTGGCGGCGTGGGTAGTGTCGCCTCACTGGGGCCGCGCGGCCTGGAGGTGCAGGCCCGATTTGCGCAGCGTCTGGGTTTGCAGGCTCCGGCAATTTCCTGGACCAACAGCCGCGACGTATACGCCGAATGGGGCAACCTGCTGACGCTGCTCAGCGGCACGGCCGACCGCATCGGCCACGAGGTCTACAACCTGCAGCGCAGCGAGATCGCCGAACTGCGCGAAGGCTTGGTGCCGGGCACGGTGGGCAGCATTACGATGCCGCACAAGCGCAACCCCGAGATCGCCGAGCATCTGGGTACCTTGGCCCGCCTCACCCGCCATCTGGCTGCTGCGCTCAATGAGGGCCTGGTGCACGACCATGAGCGCGACGGCCGCGCCTGGAAAACCGAATGGCACGCACTGCCTGAGGCAACCATGATGACCACCCGCGCGCTGGAACTTCTGCTGACCATGTTGGAAGGTTTGGAGGTCGACGAATTGCGCATGCGCGCTAATGCGGAATCTACGGGCGGCTTTGTGCTGTCCGAGGCCTTTATGCTGGCACTGGCACCCATGCTCGGGCGCGATGCAGCGCACCGCTTGCTGTACCAGTTATCGCTGGACGCTCAAGCCTGCGGCCAGACTTTTGCCCAGGCGGTCCGGGCTGACCCCACCATCAGCGCGCATTTGGCGGCACCGGATGTTGACGCCTTGCTCGACTTGGGTCGCCACACCGGGCAATGCGCTGCCATGGTGGACAGGGTGCTGGCGGGCGCTGCATGAACGCCCACTTGTTAGATCGCCTGGATGCCTTGCCGCGTGAGCGGCTGGCCCTGCTGCCCACGCCGCTGACCCCGGCTGCGCAACTTGGGGCCGCTATCGGGTTACCCGGTTTGTGGATCAAGCACGATGAGTTGATCGGCTTTGGTTTTGGCGGCAACAAGGTGCGCGGGCTGGAATTGCTCTTGGCCGATGCCCGCGCGCAGGGTGCCGATGTGCTGGTGACGGGTGCCGGGGCGCAGTCCAACCACGTGCGGGCCACTGCTGCTGCGGCGGCCTTTGCGGGCATGGACACGCACGCCGTGTACTGGGGTGAACCCCCTGCAGCCGTCGAGGGCAATTTACTGCTGACGCGCATGCTCGGTGCCACCACCACATTCACCCATAGCAACGATCGCAGCCAGCTCGATGGCGCGATTACCGCTGTGGCCGCAGATCTGCGTCAGGCAGGACGCCGCCCTTACAGCATTCCACGCGGCGGGGCGTGTGCGCTGGGGGTTTTAGGGCATGCCCTGGCCGCACGGGAACTGTTAGCGCAGTGCCGCGCATTGGGTCTGTTTCCCACCCGTGTGCTGATGGCCGTAGGTTCCGGCGGAACACTGGCGGGTTGGTTGCTGGGCTCGGCCGCGCAGGGTGCGCCTTGGCAGGTTGAGGGTGTGACGGTCAGTCGTCCTGCTGACGAGGCGCGCGCCCGGGTTCTGGAGCTGGCGACGCAAGCCGCAGCGCTGCTGGGTCAGGCACCCATGGTGCATGCGCAGCACGTGCGGGTACACGACGGTTTCATTGGTCCGGGCTACGGTATTCCCAGCCCGCAGGGGCAGGCCGCCATTGCGCTGGCGGCGCGCCAGCAGGCTGTTTTTTTCGACCCCACTTACACCGGCAAAGCCTTTGCCGGTTTGCGCGCCCAGTGCGCCGACCCGACTTGGGCGCAGGCAGGTGCGGTGGTCTTCATCCATTCCGGCGGCGAGCCCGCGCTGTTTACCGGCCAAGGCCAGGGACTTGCAACATGACATCTTTGCTTCATTGGGGTCAAGCGGCCTTCAGCCCACGCCGTATTGCGTTGGTTGGCGCATCGGAGGAAAAAGGCAAGGCGGGCAAACTGCTGATGGACAACCTCCTAGGCAACCCAGACACGCAGGTGGTGCCCATACACCCAAGCGCCCAGCACATCATGGGTTTACCTGCGTTTGCCACAGTCGCGGCCGTGCCGCAGCCGGTTGACTTGGCGATTGTGGTCACCCCGGCTGGGAGCACGCCGGCCATCCTGCGCGACTGTGCGGCAGCACGGGTGCCGGTGGTGATGGTGCTCAGCGGCGGGTTTGCCGAAACCGGTACGGCAGGGGCAGCCCTGGAGCAGGAGCTGCGCGCTATTGCGCACGACAGCGGTATCCGTCTGATCGGCCCTAACTGCCTGGGCGTTATTGACAGCACGCAACAACTGAATGCGTCTATGGCGATGGGCATTCCGGCCAGTGGCGGGGTTGCCTTGTTCACCCAAAGCGGCTCCTATGCGATGGCGGCGTTTTCACGCTCGCAAGAGGGTGCTATTGGCTTTTCGAAGGTGCTGTCAGCGGGTAATAAGGCTGATGTGAACGAGGTCGACGCGGTGCGTTTTTTTGGCGCCGATCCAGCAACACGGGTGCTGGCGCTGGTTCTGGAGTCGGTCTCGGATGGGGCGGCGCTGGTGCAGGCTCTGCGCGCCGTGACCCCGCATAAACCGGTAGTCATACTCAAAACCGGACGCAGCCATGCCGGGCAGCGTGCGGCCAGCAGCCACACTGCGGCGCTGGCACAAGACTTCGCCATCACCCGCGCTCTTTTGCGTCAGGCCGGAGCCATATTGGTCGACGATGGGCTGACGCTGTTTGACGTCGCTGCTGCGCTGGACTGCCAAGGCGTCTTGCGCGGACCACGCGTAGCCATCATCAGCAATTCAGGCGGCACCGGCGTGGAACTCACCGATTTGTGTGAGGCCCAGGGTTTACAGGTGCCGCATTTATCTGACAGCTTGCAAGCGGCGATAGCGGCGCACCTGCCTGCCCACGGCAGCGCGGCCAACCCGATCGATGTGACCACGGCATGGGCGCGCTTTCCGGCCATGTACGGGCAGAGCATTCAAGCGCTGCTGGAGAGCGACGAGGTCGATGCGGTCATACCGGTCCTGCTTCAGCGTTCGGCCCTAGACGAGGGCGTGATCGACGCCGTGATTGCCCAGTCGCAACAGGCGCGCGCCAAAGGAATCCATAAACCCATTCATGTGTGTTGGGCTGCGCCTGCCCAGGCCGAACCGATGCGGCGCAAGCTGATGGCGGCTGGTATTCCCTGTCACGATTGGGCTGCACGTAGCGCGCGCGTGCTGGCGTATTGCCGCGCCCCGATGCAAGCGCCGCCAGTCACGGTTCAGCCCGCGTTGCCTTTTCCGGCGGCTTTTGATACCCACATCGCGTGGCCTGAACCAGCGCAGCTATTTGCACAACTGGACGCCTGGGACTTGCCGCTGGCGGCGTACCGCTGTGTAGACGATGCGCCTGCGGCTGTTCAAGCTGCGCGCGCGCTAGGTTTCCCGGTGGCGCTCAAAGCGATTCGGACGGGGCTACTGCATAAAACCGAAGCCGGTGCAGTGCGCCTGAACCTGCGAGACGCAGATGCGGTCCTCCAAGCCTGTGCTGACTTTGACACCCGCTTGGGTACCGGTCCTGTTCTGGTGCAAGCGCAAGCCAAGCCGGGGGTGGAGCTGATGCTTGGCGCGGTACGAGACCCAACGTTCGGCCCGGTCATTGTCTTTGGGCTGGGTGGCGTCTGGGCTGAGGTGCTGGGGGATGTGGTGATGCGCCTGTGCCCGATGAGCCCGGCCGAAGTGGAACTGGCGCTTACCGAGTTGCGTGCGCAGTCATTGCTGGATGGTGCGCGGGGCACTGAGCCGGTAGACCGGCACGCGTTGGCACAACTTATTTCCCGTGTGTCCGAATGTATTGCGCGCGCTCCCTGGTGCCGCGAACTCGACCTTAACCCCGTGATTGCCCACGGATCCTCGTTTGTCATCGTAGATGCGCGTATGCGCGTAGAAAAGGAAAAATCATGAGCCAAATTAGTAGCACTCCCGCCCCCGTTAAAGACGATCCCGCCGATGAAATTGCCGCGCTGATGGCCCGCGCCCGGGCCGCGCAGCAGGCGATTGACCATTACAGCCAGGAGCAGGTCGACGCCTTGGTGCTGGCCGTCGGTTGGAGCGTGGTCAGTAACCGCGAGGCACTGGCACGCATGGCGGTGGACGAGGGTGGTTTTGGTAACTACGAGTCCAAGGTCATGAAGATCCGCAACCGCGTGATGGGCACGATCCGCGACATGCTGGGTCGCAAGACCGTGGGCATTGTGGAAGAGTTGCCTGAGCGCGGCATTGTCAAGATTGCCAAACCGGTTGGCGTGATTGCTGCGCTGATTCCCACCACAGGGCCCGATGCGACACCGCCGGTGAAGGCGTTGGCTGCACTTAAGGGTCGCAACGCCATCATCGTGGCACCCCATCCGCGCACAGCAAAAACCACGGCTTTTGCGGTGGAGTTGATGCGCAAGGGCTGTGCGCAGGTGGGTGCGCCGCAGGACCTGATACAGGTCATCCAACGCCCGAGCATCGGCAAGACCTCTTTGCTCATGAAACAGGCCGACCTGATTGTGGCCACCGGCGGTGCGGCCATGGTGCATGCGGCGTACAGCACGGGCACGCCCGCCTATGGTGTCGGTGTGGGTAATGCGGTGCATGTGATCGATGACAGTGGTGATCTAGAAGACGCCGCCGCCATGATTGCCCGGGCCAAAGTGTTTGATTTCGCCACCAGTTGCCTGGCTGACAACGCCATCGTGGTGGACGAGGGGGTCTATCCGGCGCTCATGGAAAAGCTGCAGGCCAAGGGCGGCTATCTGCTTAGCGCCCCTGAGAAGACGCAGCTGCGCCAGACCATGTGGCCGCAGCCCGATCAGCACATTCCGGTGCTCGACGTTGTCGCCAAGTCAGCAGCCCATGTGGCCGGTCTGGCTGGCATCACGCTGCCGGAGGGCAAAGGCTTTCTGATGGTGGAGGAAAACGGTTTTGGTCCGGACCATCCGTTCTCGGGGGAGAAGCTGTCGGTTGTGCTCAGCGTGTACCGCTACCCGGCGGGGGATATCGATGCAGCCATTGCGATCGTCAATGGCATCACCAATTACCAAGGTCTTGGCCACACCTGCGGTATCCATACCGCCAATGACGCCAACGTGATGGCGCTAGCCATGCAGACCAAGACAGCACGGGTCATGGTCAACCAGGATCTGAACGAGGGCGCAGGCAGTCCGCGCAACGGCATGCCGTACACCCTGTCTCTGTCCTGCGGGACCTGGGGCGGCAACATCACCACCGAGAACGTCAACGTAGGCCACTTCCTCAATTACACCTGGGTTTCGCGCCTGGTGGATGCCAAGGCGACACCGGTTACCGAAGAGGCACTGTTCGCGGGGCATTGGGCGGCGCACGGTAAAGACTGATGGCAAACGCCATGGCTGAACGCCTGCTCATCGTTGGCGGCGTGGCTGCGGGCACCAAAGCCGCTGCGACGGCGCACCGGCGCAACCCGCAGGCGCAGGTGGTGCTGTTGCAGGAGGAGGCCGAAATTTCTTATTCGGCCTGCGGCATGCCTTACCACCTGGCGGACGCACAACGCATCCCCCGTAGCAAGCTCATCGCACGTACGCCGCAGGCCTTTATGGATGATGGTATTGATCTGCGCACCGGTATGCGGGTTTTGTCGGTGGACGCGGCCTCGCGGCGTGTGCGCGTACTGGATCTGGGCAGTGGGAAGGAGCACGACGAGCCATTCGATCAGTTGTTGCTCGCGACCGGCGCGCAGGCCCGGCGTTTGAATGTGCCAGTCTCAGATAGCGCCCCACCGGTTTATTACCTGCGTACGCTGGTCGACGCCGATGCCCTGCGCCCTGTATTGCTGGCGGGACGCCGGGTCGTGGTGCTCGGAGGCGGGTACATCGGCATGGAGATGGCCGAGACCTGTGCCAGCCTGGGCATGCACGTGACACTGGTAGAAATGCAGCCGCGCCTGCTGCCCGGTTTTGCAGCCGCATTGGCCGAAGCGGTGGGCAAGACCCTACATGCCCATGGTGTCACAGTGCACACCGCCAGCCAGGTGATAGGGTTGGACGCAGGTCACGTACTGCTACAGGGCGGGGGCCGTGTGCCCGCTGACCTGGTGATCGCCGCTACGGGCGTACAGCCCAATACGGAACTGGCGCAAAGCGCAGCAGTGGCCCTCGGTCGCACTGGTGCAATTGCCGTCAACAGCCGCATGCAAACCAATGTGCCAGGGGTCTACGCGGCCGGCGACTGCGCTGAGTCCCCACACCGCATCAGTGGACATGCATGCTGGCTACCTCTGGGGGATGTGGCCAATCGCCATGGTCGGGTTGCGGGTACCAATATGGCCGGTGGCGACGCCCATTTTCCTGGGGTGTTGGGAACGGCGATTTTCAAGGTCTTTGATCTAGCGGTGGCTCGCACCGGCCTGGGTCAGGAGGAGGCCAAACTGGCTGGCTTTGACGCAGTGAGCGCGCCGATACAAGCGCCCAGTCGTGCCCGCTACATGTCGGGTAGCGCCACCTTGATGTTGAGTGTGACTGCGGAACGTGGAACCGGACGCCTATTGGGCGCGCAGGCGGTTGGTACGGACGCAGTCGACAAAACCATTGATACCTTTGCAGCCGCATTGTGGGGTGGACTTGCTACAACAGACCTGCCGGATCTGGATTTGGCCTACGCACCGCCGTTTTCACCGGTACTGGCGCCGGTTCAAGTTGCGGGCGAAGTGTTGAACAAGTTGATTTGAGCTTCTGGTGAAATTGGCTTCCAGGCCAACCGGAAAACGTAAAGTTCAAGGGGCGGCATAGGCCTGCTGGTAGGTAGGCATGCCATCTGGAATCTGCACCCAGGGCAGCTTAGATTGCACCCATACGTGGCGGTCAATAGTCAGCCAGTCACGTTCATCAAGCGTGCCTGCAGCTACCGCGCGCACACCGGGGCGGAATTCTGCGGTATGTCCCATACTGGTTCCACAACGAGGACAAAAATTCACACGTAACCAACGGCCACTGGCATCTGAAATATGTTCATGCGTTGACATCTCACCCTGCAAAAATTCTACTGACTCTTCAGGGAAAAATGCCACTATGGCAAACGCACTGGCAAGACGACGTTGGCAAAAGGTGCAATGGCATACAGCGGTCAATGCGGGCTTGCCGTGTACGCGGTAGCGCACGGCGCCACATAAGCATCCGCCCTCGTGGACGGGCGCGGGTGTCTCGGTCATCGTCTGCTCCTTTTGAATGTGTCGCATCGTGCTGGTCACTTTACTATCGCCAGCATGAAGCCGCAACCAGTTTGCAGGCTGAGATAGTTTAGGCAATGGGTTGCCGTGGGGTTTTTTGGATAGTTAACCTGCCCATACAGACCACAAAGTGCTACGCTACAAAGGGCGACCTTTTGATCGCCTTGACCGTGCAATAAACGTGTAATAAACGGGCTCGTCACAGGACCAAAGAGTCGCTAAAAGGCTCTGGAGATGACAATATCGACCTCCAAAATAAAAAAGCACTGAAAAAATCAGTGCTTTTTATCGTGGCTCAGCAGTTTGAGGCTTGTATCGGTTTTTTCTGGATCAATTACCCGACGGCAAAAAGCAGCTGATCCAAGTTTAATTGTAATTGGTGTCTTAGACGACTTGGCACCAACCGATGCCAAAGTTGTCCTCTTGAGGTGGCTCTCATGAACATCCACCCAGGGGCCATTGCTTCGCGCTTGCCCAAATTCGACCATATTTAAAAATGGCCATCAACCCTGTTGACGCATCCAAAAGATGCCCGTATAGTGTGTCCACCTAGTGTGCGCCAAAGACGCCGTCACGAGGTAAGGCATAGAAGCCCCGAACGAGTTACGACTCGCGCGGGGTTTTTTTTTGACTCTCACACTTGGAGCGACATACATGAACAAGATTCGACGAATAGCCATAGCCTGTGCACTCACATTACCGGTGTCACTGGCTGTTATGGCGGCAGATCCGGTCAAGCTGGGTCTTTTGGAAGACCAGTCGGGGAATTTTTCTCTGGCCGTGATTCCCAAGATCCACGCGACCCAACTCGCTATTGATGAAATCAACGCCAAGGGCGGTATCCTGGGACGGCCGATCAAGCTGATCCATTACGACACCCAGTCTGACAACACAAAGTTCCAGGAATTTGCGCGTCGCCTGATTCAGACCGACAAGCCCGATGTCATCTTTGGCGCTTTTTCCAGCGCCTCGCGCGAAGCCATCCGTCCGATCATGGACAAGGCCAAGCAGCTGTATTTCTATAACAACCAGTACGAAGGCGGCGTCTGCGACTCCAATGTCTTTGTGACCGGCGCGGTTCCTGAGCAGCAGTTCTCGACCCTGGTTCCATGGCTGATGGAAAAATACGGCAAGCGCGTGTACACGATTGCTGCTGACTACAACTTCGGCCAGATCTCGGCGGAGTGGGTCCGCAAAATCGTTAAAGAAAACGGCGGCACGATGGTTGGTGAAGAGTTCATTCCCTTGAGCGTCAACCAGTTCGGCCAAACCATTCAGAACATCCAGAAGGTCAAGCCTGACTTTGTGATGACGCTGCTGGTGGGCAATCTGCAATCGGCGTACTTTGAGCAACAAGCTGCTGCGAACCTGAATCTGCCCATGGGCAGCTCGATCCAGGTGGGACAGGCTTACGAGCACAAGCGTTTCAAGCCACCAGCACTGAAGAACATGTATGTGACACCCAACTACATCGAAGAAGTGGACTCACCTGCCAGCAACGACTTCAAGAAGCGCTTCAAAGCCAAGTATCCGGATGAGCCGTATATCTCCCAAGAGGCAGCCAACGCCTACGACGCGGTTTATATCTACAAAGCCGCTGCTGAAAAAGCCAAATCGACCGACATGGTCGCAGTGCGCAAAGCGCTGGAGGGCGGTGGCATTTGCACCGACGGACCTCAGGGCAAAGTGTGTATGGACCCCAAGAGCCACCACATGAGCCACACCATTTACCTGGCGCACGTGCAGGATGACCATTCCATCAAGTTCCCCAAAGTATGGAATGACATCCAGCCCTACTGGCTGGGCGAGGCGGGTTGCAACCTGGCAGCCAAGGCGGACTACTCACAGTACACGCCTTCGAGCCCTCCCAAGAAGTAATTAGCAAGCTCTCTCCTCAGAGGCAACCCATGGTGCTGCATGGGTTGCCTCACTCCAACGCTTCTTGAAGGTTGAGCGATGACGCTGTTCACGACGATTTACTCTTTTCTTTACCAGTTTGGCGATTCCTTTGCCTACCTGACGCTGTCGGCCTTGGGCCTAGCGGTGATCTTCGGCATGATGGGCGTGATCAACCTGGCGCACGGCGAATTTGTGATGTGCGGCGCGTACATCACCATTTTGACGGCCAAGGCCGGTTTGCCTTTGCCTTTGGCCATGCTCACGGGCGCAATGACTGCGGCCTGTGTCGGCGCGATTCTGGAGTACCTGATCGTCAGGCATCTCTACAACCGGCTCTTTGATTCCATTGTTGCGACCTGGGCGGTGAGCCTTATCACGCAGCAAACGATGCTCATATTTGCCGGCCCCTCGATCGAAGGGCTGTCCACGCCGTTCAATTCCTTTGAATTGGGCGAATACTCCTTTTCCACCTACCGCGCCTTGCTGCCTTTTTTTGCGATTGCGGTGTTGGCTGCCCTGTACCTGCTGTTCTTTCGTACCAACTACGGCATCTACGCCCGGGCCACGATACAGAACGCGCAAATGGCCAAGTGCCTGGGCCTGCGCACCCCCCGCATTTATTCGATGACATTCGCGCTGGGCGCGGGGCTGGCCGGTCTGGCCGGCGCTTTGTACGCGCCCACCATCACGGCGGTTCCCACCATGGGCAGCAGCTTCATCGTTCCGGCGTTCGTCACTGTGGTGACCGGCGGCGCCAACGTGCTGCTGGGCGTTTTGCCGGCAGCTGGCTTTCTGGGATTGATCCAAAGCGGCATGACCGCAGCGTTTGGTCAGTTGGCCGGGCAGATTGGCTTGTTGATCACCGTGATTTTTGTGATCCGACTCTTGCCCAAGGGTATGGGCTATCTCTTTACCCGGCGTTGAGCGCAACGGCATCTGACAGACGACTATGAATACCACTGACCCAACGAACGCCGCAGCGCCCACCGGAGCGAAGACGCCAGCCCTTCAGCCATGGAAGACCCTGGCCGACCCGATGCTGCTGCTCATCGCCGCCTGCTTCTTCACCCCCTTGTTTTTGAGCGAGGGCGGTGTCAGTAACTTTGCGTATTGCTTGATTTGGACTTTTGCCGCAATCGGTCTTGCGGCGATGTGGGGCTTTGGCGGCATTTTGAGCTTCGGGCAGACCGCGTTTTTCGGTTTGGCGGGTTACTGCTACGGCGTCTTCACCATCAACTTTGGCGACTCGCCCTTGAGCACCTGGGCCGGCGTGTTGAGTGGCTTGCTGCTGTGTATGGCGCTGGCCTGCATGTTGGGCTACATGATTTTTTACGGTGGCATCAAGGACGTATTCATCGGCATCGTCACCTTGTCCGTGACGCTGGTATTTGAGACCTTCATGGCGCAAACCGCCGGGCCACAGTGGGCGATTGGCAGCGCCCGCCTGAATGGCTTTAACGGCATGTCCGCCATGCCATCGCTCTCGCTGCCGGGGATGGGTGCCGACAACATTTTGCTGGAAGGCAACTACTTCCTCTTCATGGTGTTGGTGCTGTTGGTGATCGTCTATGTCGTCACCAAAAAACTCTTGGGTTCCTCGTTTGGCCTCACGCTGGAGGCGATCCGCGAGAACCCCCATCGCGCGGAAATGCTGGGAATCGACATCCGCCGCTACCAACTCCTGATCTTCATCTTTGGCAGTACGCTGGCGGGCTTATCCGGTATTTTGTACACGGTGTGGGGCAGCTACATCACGCCTTCGTCCATGGGCTTGACCGCATCGGCCATGCCCATCATTTGGGTGGCAACCGGCGGCAGACGCAGCCTAGCAGGGGCGATCATCGCCACCGTCGCACTGCTGGATCTGTCGCAGGAATTGGTGGTTTACGGCAGCCAGTACGCCTTGGTTTTGATGGGCTTGATCCTGCTGGTCGTCGTGATGGCTATGCCCGCCGGGTTGCTGCCCACGCTACGCGACAAATTCTTCAAGCAATAGCCCTGGCAGCCCATTTTTATCTCCCGCATTGAACAGGTAAGCGAGCATGACGGTCATATTGGAAACTAAGGACTTGAGCAAAAGCTTTGGCGGCGCCCAAGTGGTAGACGGAATCAATTTCCGCATTGAAAAGGGCGATACGCGCTGCGTGATAGGCCCCAATGGCGCCGGCAAAAGCACTTTTTTCAAATTGCTCATAGGCGAACACGAGCCCACGCGTGGCCAGGTGTTTTTCAAAGGGCAGAATATCTCGGAATTCCTGCCCTACCAACGTGTGGCCATGGGTATGAGCATCAAATTCCAGGTGCCCGGCATATTTGCCGGCCTGAGCGTGGAAGAGCACCTCACCTTGGTGCTGCAGCGCGTACCCCGAATCACGGACTTGCAGGATGAGATGGGCGGCATTCTGGATAACTTTCATCTGCGCGATGAACGCAAGGTCAAGGCCGGCAACCTGTCACACGGCAAAAAACAGTGGCTTGAAATTGCGATGGCACTGGCGCTGCGGCCGGATGTCCTCCTGCTCGATGAACCGGTGGCCGGGCTTTCGGATGAAGAGACCCGGGAGACGGGG
This sequence comes from Comamonadaceae bacterium, assembly GCA_947450005.1. Taxonomy (GTDB): domain Bacteria; phylum Pseudomonadota; class Gammaproteobacteria; order Burkholderiales; family Burkholderiaceae_C; genus Allorhodoferax. Next base: position 18,995 of record CANFTU010000011.1, read on the forward strand.
GATCTCATCAACAAGCTGAAAACCCAGGGCATCACCATGATGGTGGTCGAACACGATATGGATTTCGTCCGTCAGGTCGCCACCCAGGTGACGGTGCTCCATGGTGGGCGGGTATTCGCCGAAGGTCCGCTCCAAGAAGTTCTTGAGCGCGAAGATGTAGCAGAAATTTATTTGGGGAAACGGTGATGTCAGGCCATCTTCTGCGCGTTGAAAACATCCGCTCCGGCTATGTCGGAAGCAAGGTCCTGAACGAGCTTTCGCTGACCCTGGATGCCGGCGAGATTTTGACTGTTATCGGGCGCAACGGGGTCGGCAAGACCACCTTAATGCGCACACTGATCGGTGTTTTGCCGACCGATGGCGGCGACATTTTTCTGGACGGGCACAGCATTGCGCAGCTCTCTGCCGATGCCAGGGCGCGTCAAGGCCTGGGCTATGTGCCGCAGGGTAGGGACGTATTTCCCGGCTTGACGGTGCAAGAGAACCTGCAGGTTGGCATGCAAAAGCTGGGGCGCGCTGGAACGGCGGAAATGGAAATGGCCTTGAAGTTCTTCCCCATGCTGGTGAACAAGCTCAAGCAAAAAGCCGGGACCATGAGCGGTGGTGAACAGCAGCAACTGGCGATTGCCCGGGCGCTGGTGGGCAATCCGCGGGTCTTGCTGCTGGACGAGCCCTCCGAGGGTGTGCAGCCATCCATCGTGCAAACCATTGCTGAGAAGCTTTTGGAGATTGCCCATACGCTGAACATCGGCATTTTGCTGGTCGAGCAAAACATGTACATGGTGGAGCGGACCGCCAGCCGCTGCTGCGTCATGGAAAAGGGCCGCATTGTCGAGGTCCTGACCCCGCAACAACTGAAGGACGACGGGTTGTTGCGTCGCCACCTTGCGATTTGATATCTGCGAAGCAACGTACTTTTTCCAAAAGAAAATCCACCATGCCCATTCGCCGCCCGTCACTTGCAACTCACGGAGTTCCGTGGATAAGATGGACGCCACGAAACTTGTTGGACTAAATGGTTAAAAATGAAAACCAGTGATCCTATAAAAATCGGCCTGCTTTTTTCGAAGCAAGGCGTGACATCGCAGTTGGAATCGTCTCAGTTGTATGGGGCCTTGTTTGCCGTCGACGAGATAAACGGTTTAGGGGGTATTGCCGGCCGGGAAATTATCCCGACCCACTACGACCCCCAATCGGATAACGCGCGCTACAAGGTGACGCTGGAGCGTTTGATCATCGAAGACCAGATCAACCTGGTATTCGGAGGCTACACATCCAGTAGCCGCAAAGCCATGTTGCCGATTATTGAAAAGCACAACAAGCTGCTTTTCTACCCACAGCAATATGAAGGCTTCGAGTTTTCAGAAAATATCATTTACACCGGCGCTGCGCCGAACCAGAATCTGGTGCAACTAGAGAAATTCATGACCGCGAATTTCGGTTCGCGTGTCTATATGATTGGTTCCAACTACATCTACCCCTACGAAACCAATCGCAATATGCATTCGCTGATTGCGGCGCATCCGGCACACGCTATCGTCGCGGAACGGTATGTCAGTTTGTATGCGAACCGTAATGCGATCGATGACATCGTGGAGGACATCAAGGCCAAGCAGCCGGATTTTGTGTTCTGTACGCTGATCGGCAGAACCGTCCCGTACCTTTACCAGGCGTATTTGAAGGCGGGCCTGGATCCGGCAAAAATACCCATTGCCAGCTTGAATACCTCCGAGGTGGAAATCAACATGATGGGCGCGGAGGCTGCACAGGGGCATTACACCTCTTCGCCGTACTTCCAAAGCATCGATTCGCCTTTGAATCGCAGCACGGTTGATCGCTTTTTCGCAAGCCGTTATGCGGAACGGGCCATTCCCAATATGAATTGGGAAGCGTCTTACTTCGCCATGCACCTGCTGGCCAAGGCCTTCCGCAATTCGGATACCGACCGCATCGAAGATATTCTGCCCAATATTTTGGGCGCGGAAATTGAGGCGCCACAAGGCCGCGTTCAAATCGACCACCTGACGCACCACGCGCGTTTGTATCCCCGGATTGGAATGGCCAATGCGCAAGGCCAGTTCACGATCATTGAAGACCAGGGGCTCAGAGTGAACCCGGACCCCTATATGGTGAGCAGCCACCCCGCGATTGCACGCAACTATTCCCTGACCTAGGCTTACAGTGACCAGCTTTGACCAACATAAACACGTCGGTATCTCCCGGGCCATTCTGGCCAGGAAGCCCAGTGTGTTGGTCTTGTTTCCGCCAGAGGCCGATGGCGTTTCCTTGCTGACCCAACTGAAGCGGATCGGTTGCAGCGTTGAGATTTGCTGGCCCCACCCGCCGTTCATTGATGCCCATATCGATTTGATATTTCTGTATATCCCGCCGGAAGTCGAGCAGATGGACTACGGCTGGTTGCATGAAAGTGGGCCGCCGATTATCTCGGTGGCCAATTTCGAGAACCCGACCCTGATTGACGAAGCTTTGCGCATCGGTGTGATGGCAATTTTGATGGCTCCGATTAAAGCCTCAGGCTTGCTGTCCACCATCATCACCACCTTGCACCAGCACGCGAAAAACTCCCGCAATTCCCACCGCATTTCGCAGCTCGAGAAAAAAATCATCAATGTGAAAATGCTGGAAGAGGCCAAGCGGATTTTGATTGCGAAGCAGCGGATTTTTGAAAACGAGGCGTATGAATTGATCCGCTCGCAGGCCATGTCGCAGCGTATGCCGATCGAAGATATTGCACGGGACATCATTCAGTCAGAAAAAATCATGTCGAAGATCATCAACGCCGCCCCGAAAAACACCATTTAATTTATTTTTTATAGGAGAAGCATATGAAATGGCTCGAACAATCCATCATGCACACCCGTGGCGTTGCCAAAGGCCAAGTCGGTGTGACACACGAGTTAGGCGAGGAGCGCCAGGGAATATTCCACTACACCATCGGCCCGTATTCCGAGCCGGTGATGGTGATCAAGCCGGGCGATCGGGTGGTTGTCGATACCCGGGACGCCTTTGAGGGAAAAATTGTGACCGAGCAGGATTTGCCCAGCGCCAAGCTGCGTGTGCCCTTTCTCAATCCACAAAACGGCCCGATCATGATTGAGGGTGCGGAAAAAGGTGACGTGGTTGCGGTGCACATCGAGTCCATGCTGCCGCGGGGCGCCAATCCGCGCGGTACCTGCTGTTTGATTCCGCAGTTTGGTGCTTTGACGGGTACCGACTTCACAGCCCTGTTGAATGATTCCTTGCCGGAGATCACCCGCAAAATTGATATCGATGAGAACGGGGTGTATTGGAGCAAGCGCGTGACCTTGCCCTACAAGCCGCATATCGGCACCCTCAGCCTTTCGCCGGAGATTGATTCCATCAACTCCCTCACGCCCGATAACCATGGCGGCAATATGGACGTGCCCGACATGGGGCCGGGCAGCATCACCTACTTGCCGGTGCGTTCACCGGGCGCGCGGCTGTTCATTGGCGACGCCCACGCCTGCCAGGGCGACGGCGAGGTGTGCGGCACGGCGGTGGAATACGCCAGCCGCACGACCATCCATGTGGATTTGATCAAGTCCTGGCAAATCGACTGGCCACGGCTGGAGACCGAAGACAAAATCATGGTGATCGGAAGCGCCAGACCGCTTGAGGATGCCACCCGCATTGCCTACCGCGAGCTGGTGCTGTGGATGGCCAAGGAGTACGGCTATGACAAGTGGGACGCTTACATGATGCTCAGCCAGGTCGGCAAAGTGCGCCTGGGTAATTTTGTGGACCCCAAGTACAGTGTGGCCGCAGGAGTTGAAAAGAAGTATCTGGCCCCCTGAATAGGGTTTGCACGCGTCGTCAGGCTCGAACTAATTGGGAGAAATGCAATGGACCTCGGACTCAAGGGAAAACGTGTTCTTATCACCGGCGGTAGCAAAGGTATTGGGCGAGCAGTAGCAGAGGGATTTGCCGCTGAAGGCGCGCACGTGGCGATATGCGCGCGCAATGAGGGTGAGGTTGCTGCCACTGTTGCCACACTCCAGAGTATGGGCGTTCATGCATTCGGGCGAGCGTTTGACGTGGCCGATGCAGCCGCGCTTGCCAAATGGGTTGCCGACA
>CANFTU010000012.1 GCA_947450005.1 Comamonadaceae bacterium
CGTTCCCGTCACCGGCCTGCAGCCGGCTGCGCAGCAATTCACGCACCGGCTTGAGCGCCACATAGGGATGCACGATATCGATGAATCCCACGTTCTGCGTCGGCGTCTCGGTCTCGAAACGGCTCAAGATGACCAGGTCATTTTCATCAGCGATCTGGGCGAACTGGGGATTGATCTCCTGGCTGACCAGCTCAAAGTCCAAGGGCAGAATCGGCGCCCAGGCTTCGCGCAATGTTTTGAACGCAGCGTCCAAAATCATATTGATGATGCGCGCTTCCATCGGCGTGAACATGCGGCCTGCAGACAAAGTGCCCAGCGTGCCCTTGCCAAACCCACCGAAGAAGCTGTCCAGGGAGCTGAAAATGACCGACGGGTCGATCAAGATGGTCGAGAACCCGCGCAAGGGGTTCATGCGGATCACATTGACCGACAACGGGGCTTTGAGCTCACGCAGATAGTCGCCAAACTTGACGACTTGAACTTTGGTCGGATTGATCTTGGGGCTGGTGCGCAACACTTCCATGAGCGCGAGCCGGAAAGTCCGGATGAAACGCTCATTGATCATGTCGATCGACGACGTGTTGACGCCCAGCGAACTGTCTTCACTGGCCAGGTCGTGCTTCTTGACCCGCGCTGCCGTATTGAATCCGGTGTCGACCGCAATCGACCCGTCGTTCACACCTTCTGTCAGCGCGGCAAGTTCTTCCGAAGAAAGCAGGTTATCGACCATACGTGAACGCCACCCCCGCGCTTATTGAACAACAAAGCCGGTAAAAATGAGTTCCTCAATACCGCCAAAGTTTTCGTATTTTTCCAACTGGGTATTCATGGCATCGCGCAATTTGGCAGCCAGTTCCTTGCGGAAATCGGGTTTGGTCAAATCGGTTTCGGTCGTCATACGCATGATGTCGAGCATCACGCCGCGCAGAATCATCTCGTGCTTCTTGACGTTCTCGAACACCCGGTCGTCGTAGCGGGTCATGATGGCGATCTGCACCGACATCACCTTCTTCGAACTCATCAGGTTGACCAGATAGTCCTTGTCCAGCTGCAAGTAGCTGTACTCAAACTGCATGCTGTCGGGCGACTTTTTCTTGAGTGTGGGGGGGCCTGATGGCTTTTCAGGTTCGGCCTTCTTATCGCCGTGCCCGCCAGCGGGTGCACCATGTCCACCCTCGGCAGGTTTCTCGCCATGGCCTTCTGCCGGCGCGCCGTGGCCGCCTTCTGCGGGTTTTTCACCGTGGCCGCCGTCTGCAGCCGCTTCGTGTTCAGCACCTTGCTCAAGTACGGCATCCGCATTGACCGGGGGCTTGGCGAAAAATCCGCTGAGCCACAAAGTGAGGCCAATCGTTGTGACGATCACCACGATCAGCGCTGTCACCGCCAGGATCAGGGGGACAAGCTTTGATTTTGGCTTCGCCTCCGCGCCTTCTTCGGCGGGAGCGGGCGCTGCAGGTGCTGCTGTAGCCATTTCTTACCTCTCGGTCTGGGTGCCCATAGACACCACACGTTTGATTTCTACGAAAAAAGGGTCCTCACGCCAACACGTTAAGCCCCTCAGCAACCCCGCCAGTGTAACGGGCTGCCTTGGAAGGCACCGCGCCCACTGCGGCGGGAGCTGCTGACTGCTTGGGCGCAGACTGGCGTTTTTGGGGTGTCGAATTCCCGCCAGACTGCCCACGCGCATCAGCATGTACGGTAACTGATGCAACAGTTGTGCCAGATTGGCTAAGCGCGTCCCGTAAACGCTGCGCACCTTGGCCCAACAAATCTTGGGTCAGCGCGTTGTCGGTCCGGAAAACAGCGTCCAGCCCACCGGCATGCATGTCGAGCGCGACTTCCACGCGCCCGAGGGCTTCCGGCTGCATGCGCATTTGCAACTTCCATTGCCCCCGCTCAATCTGGCCGATCAAGCGGTTGGCCAGAGCCTGGCCCATGCGGTCCGCGAGCAACTGCGTCTGGTCAGCCCGTTCCTGCAATGCCGCACGTGCGGCATCGGCCGCAGCCTGGGGGCTTTGTTGCGCTGCAGCGGGTGCTGCGCCCTGGCGCGCGCCGCCCGCCTCGCCGGCCGGTGCAGCGGCGTGCTCCGCCAGCGGGCCCAGGTCCAGACCAGCGGGAACGTCAATGACCAATAGCTCTTCTTCGAGGTCCAAGAGGGCGGCGCCATCCGCAGATGCGGTGGTTTGCAGGCCATCGACCGGCTTGGCTGCCAGCATCGCCGCGCCGCCCGGGTCTGCAGCCAGACGGGCCGCCATATCCAACTCCGCCGCCTGGGCTGCGGCCGCGCCATCGGCGTTCAAGGGCGTGGGCAATGGCGCGAGCGCCAAGGCGGCATCGGGACCTGCGCCGGCAGCCGATGCCGTCGACATGGGCACGGAAGCCCCGGCACGCGCGCCGGCATCGGTTTTGGCGGCGGCTTTGGCCACCAGTTCGGCCCAACTCAGCGACGTCTTGGAGCCGGACATCTGCGCCAAACGGCGGGTGATGGCTTCACCCGGAATACCCATCTGCACCCGCAGCGCGTCCAACATCGGGGGACTCGCCTCAGCGGCAGCCACCGGCGCCGCCTCGGCGGCCTGCACGGCGGGGACCAGGGGTTGCGCAGCCGGTGCGATTGCGGAGGCGATGGCAACCGGGATGGCATCCGGTGAGCGAAGGACCTCATCAGCCGGGGTTGTGGCTACCGGACCGTCCACGGCCTGCTTGGGCGTCACCTGCAAGCCCACAATGGTTACGCTTGGCAGGGTTTGCAGCTGCGCCAGAGTAGTGGCTTGCGGGGAAAAGGAGAAGTTTTCTGGCATCTTGGCCGTTGAACTGGCGTCCGACGCCTGCCCGATGGCGGCAACGCCTTGGGGTATGAGGCCCGGTACCTGCATGCCTTGGGGCAGCAGGCCCGGCATCGCAACGCCCTGGGGTACGCCCGGTATCTCGCCGAAAAGTCCGGCCACGGCCGAATCGTCCAATCCCTGCGCTTTGGCGAAGGCGAGCAGGCTTTGGATATCCGGTACCGGCGCGTCACTGGTGATGACATTGATAGTCTGCCCCAAGGGCATCATCTGCAAGCTACCCAGCCCGTCCTGCGTCGCGGCAAGGCCTTGCCGCTCCAGCTTCAGCATATGCCCCGTGAAGAGTTCTGCGAAACGGCCACCCCCCGCACTGTCGCCCCCGGCGGGCGCGGCTTTTGCATCAGTCAACCCGGCCCCGACCAAAGGGGAGACGGGGTTGGCGGCAGCAGAAAAGTTCAATTGGGTCGTCACGCTGAAATTCCTATTCGAGTTGCCAAAATTTGGCCTGCAGCCCCATTTAAGCAAGAAACGTGACCGGTAACTTATAGCCCCGCATCCATGGTGTCGGAAATCGCCCGAATAGGCTTAAAAATACTGGCACTGACTTTGCTTTCAAGGGTCTCAAAGCCACTCCGAGCCCGCTCCCAATCCGCCCTTTCCCCCTATGAACACCCTGTCCCTGTCAGTCATTCGACAAAATCTGTCGAAATTCAACTTCGCCGACCTGAGCATTCCGGCGTTGGTGTTGATGATCATGGGCATGCTGGTGATTCCGCTGCACCCGGTGGTGTTGGACATTTTGTTCACCTTCAATATTGCGGCCAGCCTGCTGATCATCATGATCGCGATCAGCACGCGCAAGCCGCTGGACTTCTCCTCATTCCCAACCGTGCTGTTGTTTGCGACCATGTTGCGTCTGGCGCTCAATGTCGCATCCACACGGGTGATATTGGTGAACGGCCACGAAGGCCACGAAGCCGCGGGCAAAGTGGTGGCGGCCTTTGGCGAGTTCGTGATCGGCGGCAACTATGTAGTGGGTTTCATCATCTTCGCCATCCTGATGGTGATCAACTTCATCGTGGTGACCAAGGGCGCCGGGCGCGTCTCCGAGGTCAACGCGCGCTTTACGCTGGATGCCATGCCGGGTAAGCAAATGGCGATTGACGCCGATTTGAACGCCGGCGTCATCGACCAGGAAACCGCCAAAGCGCGGCGCGCCGAACTGGGCCAGGAGGCCGATTTCTTTGGCTCCATGGACGGTGCGTCCAAATTTGTCAGCGGCGACGCGATGGCGGGCCTGCTGATTTTGTTCATCAACTTGATCGGTGGTTTGGCCATCGGCATGGGGCAGCACGGCTTGTCCCTGAGCGATGCGGGCCAGATCTATTCCCTGCTGACCATCGGCGACGGCCTGGTTGCACAGATTCCTTCGCTGTTGCTCTCGCTGGCTACCGCCATCATCGTCACCCGCGTGACCACGACCGAATCGGTCACCGAGCAGGCCACCACCCAACTGGGCAACCCCAGCGCGCTGTTCGTCACCGCCAGCATCCTGGCCATCCTGGGCCTGGTCCCCGGCATGCCGCACTTGGTATTTGTAGTCCTCTCGGCCATGAGTGCCGGAGCAGGCCTGTGGATCCTGCGCCGCGAAGCCGCCAAAGAAACCCCCGAGCAAGCCGCCGAAGCGGCCGCCCAAGCAGCCATGGAAGCACCCAAGGAGCTGGATTGGGAAGATTTGGACCAGGTGGACCTGGTCGGCCTGGAAATTGGCTACGGCCTGATCCCGCTGGTGAACCCGGAAACCGGCGGGCAGCTGATGACCCGCGTCAAGGGTGTGCGCAAGAAACTCTCGGCAGAGCTGGGCTTTTTGATCCAGCCGGTACGCATCCGCGATGCACTGAGCATCGACCCCGACACCTACCACGTCGTACTCAAAGGCGTGGTGCGCGGACGCGGCAAGATCAAGGTCGGCCGGGAAATGGCCATCAACCCCGGCCAGGTCTATGGCCCGCTGGAAGGAACCCCGACGCAAGAGCCCGCATTCGGCTTGGAAGCCGTCTGGATCGAACCGTCGCAACGCGACCATGCCCGCGCCCTGGGCTACACCGTGGTCGATGCGGCCACCGCGATTGCCACCCATTTGAACAAGGTCTTGCGAGACAACGCCGCCGATTTGCTCAGCCATGACGAAGTCCAGCAACTGCTGGACAAACTGAGCGCCAAGTCGCCTAAGCTGGTCGAAGATCTGGTGCCGTCCAAACTGTCACTGGGTGTTCTGACCCGCACGCTGCAAAACCTGCTGAATGATTCCGTGTCGATCCGCGACATGCGCACCATCGTGGAAACCCTGTCCGAGGCGGCAGCCCGCACACAGGACCCGGAGATGCTCACCGAACTGGTGCGCCCGCGCCTGGGCCGCATGATCGTGCAGGCCTTGGCCGACGAGAAAAATGTGTTGCCGGTCATGACCCTGGACCCCGGACTCGAACAACTGCTGCACAACGTGCTGCAGCAACAGGGCAACGGCCCCAATGTAGTGATGGAGCCCGGCCTGGCCGAACGCCTTTTCAACGCCTTGCGCCAAGGCGCCAAAGAGGTGGAAGAGATGGGCAGCGCCGCCGTGCTGGTGGTATCGCCGGCCATACGTCCCTGGCTGTCCAAGTCGGTGCGTCACCGCGTCAGCGAGTTGATCGTGCTGTCCTATAGTGAAATTCCGGATGATCAAGCGGTCAAAGTCATCCATACCGTGCACGCCGAGCCCAAGCAATAAGCAAGAGAGACTAGACCATGGAACTCAAACGCATCCTCGCCCGCGACACCAAGACGGCCAACGAGCGCGCTATCGCGCTGTATGGCCGCAATGTGCTGGTCATCTCCAACCACACGGTAGGCGGTCAAACCGAGTTGGTGGTCGCCGTCGACATTGACGAATCCTCGGACCAAACCACCAACCCGGTGGTGGCAGCAGTGGCGGCCCGCGCCCACGAGCCCGCGCCAGCGGCAAAAACCCGCGACTTTGCGGAAGTGATGTCTGAAGTCAGCCGGCCGCAAGCGCCGGTCCCCAAAGAACCGGCAACCCAGCGCGCCAGCGTACTGGCAGCAGCCCAAAGCTTTGACATGCAGCTCAGCAAAAGTGCAAGCGAAGTGCAAGAGCGTGACATGCTGCACGGCCGTGAAATCATGGACCTGATCCGCGACGAGCTGGCCAGCCTGCGCCGCGAGTTCAACCTCAGCCAAAAAACCTCGGGCTGGCAAAGCGGCTTGAACCTGGCGCCTGAAGTCCAGGCCCTCATGGATTCCTTCACCGAGGCGGGCATGCCCGCCTCGCTGCGCGCCCTGCTGCTCGATACGGTGAAAGACATGCGCGACGAGCGCGAAGCGTTGGCTTCGGTGCGTACCCAGCTCGAGCAGGCCTTGCAGCGCGAACCCGCTGCGGTCCCACGCCACGGCGTACACGTTCTGGCAGGTCCGTCCGGCAGCGGCAAATCGCTCATGGTGGCCAAGCTGGCGCGCCTGGCCGCCAAGCGCGACGGGGCCGATCACATCGCCATCGTCAGCTACAAAGACCTGCGTGTCGGCGCCTGGAGCCAGGTGCAGTTGCTGGCTGAACACATTGGTGTGGACGCTTTTTCGGTGCAAGACGCCGCCGAGCTGCCCGCCCTGTTTGAGCGGCTCAAAGGCCGCCATCTGATTTTGATCGACACCCCGGGGTCGCAGACCTTGGAGCGCGTGGCCGAAGTCAAGAGCGCTTTCCCGCAAGCCCAGGCCCATATGGTGATGTCCGCAGACGCCTCCAGCGCCACGCTGAACCGCGCTATGCGCGCCGGCTCGGCCCGCTGGGACAGCCTGATGGTCACCAAGCTGGACGAGTCGGTTCAGCCCTGGCCTTTGGTCGAATTCCTATGCGACAACCGTTTACCGCTGAACGCCGCCGGCGACGGCAACCAGCTGGGCGATCTGCGCCGCGAACTGGAAATCCGCTCCTTGGTGGAGATGGCCGTTGCCCAACTGGCGCGCACCGCCAACGCCGCCTCGGTCGAACCCATCAAAGCACTGGCGCAGCAGCCATCCGTCACGCCACTGCCCCCCGCACCGTCGCCATCAGCGCGCCTGTATGCCGCCGTGGCGCCACGCGGCATGCTGGGAGCGTATAACTGACACAATAGGGCGCAGCGGCCGGTGCGCCGTGGCTGTGATTGACGTGAAAAAGACATGAAAAAACCCTCTCGGACAGAAGTTATTGGTATTGCCAGCGGAAAAGGCGGCGTGGGAAAAACCACGGTGGCCGTCAACCTGGCTATTGCGCTGCAGAAGGCAGGGCACCGAGTCATGCTGTTTGATGCGGATCTGGGCTTGGCGAACTCGCAAATCGCGCTGGGCTGCGCCTGCCCCTACAACCTGACCCACTTCATGAGCGGGCAAAAAACCCTGCAAGAGATCACCGTGACCTCGCGCCATGGCGTACGCCTGATTCCGGGCGCCTCCGGCGTGAAGGAAATGGCGGCCTTGAGCCAGGTGCAAGCCTCACGCATCGTGCAGGCCTTCAGCGCGCTGGAGGATGAAATTGACTATCTGATTGTGGACATGGCGGCCGGCATCTCGCCCTCCGTGTTGGCTTTTATGGCGGCCTGCCAACGGCGCTATATCGTCGTGCGGGACGATCCCTCGTCCATCGCTGACGCCTATGGAACCATCAAGGTCCTGATCCAGGATTACGACCTCAACGAGATCTACATCATCCCCAATGCGGTAGCCAGCCAGGCCGAAGGACAGAACCTGTTCCGCCGCATCAACCAGGTCTGCGCACAGTTTCTGAACTACACCACCCATTACCTGGGTGCCATTGAATACGACGACCAGATTCTGGCTGCGCACCGCAAGTACGAACCGGTCATGGAGTTCGCGCCGGGCAGCAACAGCGCGCGCGACTTCAAACGCCTGGCTAAATCCATTGCCCAGATGCCGCCCACCGCCACGGTGTCCGGCGGCATGCAGTTTTTTGTTGAGCGCCTGGTGCGTTTTCAAGCCTGAGACCCTGGATGGCCAACTCCACCCGCCTTTATCAACAGATCAGCGACGACAGCGAAGCGCTGGTCATGCAGCATCTGGGGCTGGTCAAGCGGGTTGCGCTGCATCTCAAAGTGCGCATTCCACCTTTTATGGAGCTCGACGAGCTGATTCAGGTCGGCATGATCGGGCTGCTGGAGGCCGCGCGCGCCTTCAACCCGGACAAGGGTGTGGACTTTGAAAACTTCGCCCTGAGCCGGGTGCGCGGCGCCATCCTGGACGAAGTACGGCAACTTTCTTACCTGCCGCGCTCGGCAGTCGCCTTCAACAAGTCCGAGAGCCGGGCGACCGATGCGCTGTCCACCGAGCTGGGGCGGGCCCCAACCCAATCCGAGTTGGCAGAACACCTTGGCGATGACATCGAGTCCTTCCACAAAAAGCGGGGCAACGCCAGCCGCTTTGAGACTTTTTCCATGGAAGTGGTGGCCGACGAAGTCATGGGTATTGCCGATGAACGGTCGCGCCAACCCGAGGCCATCGTCGAGCACGCGGATTTCATGCGCGCCGTCACCCAGGCCATTGCCGATCTACCCGAGCGTGATCAGTTGTTGATGCAGCTCTATTACGTTGAGGAGCTCAACCTCAAAGAGATTGGCGAAATCGTGGGCGTCACCGAATCGCGTGTGAGCCAGTTGCTCACCGCCACGGTCAAAAAGCTGCGGGCCACCCTGCATATTGAAGTCGAGGCGAAAGCGCCTAAGGCCCAAAAACTCGGCAGCTAAGAACAATGGACAAACAATTTCTCAACGCTTTACGCGAAACGCTCAAGTTTCCTGCCGGCGCACCGATACCTAGTGGGCATACCAACCCTCTCGGAGAACCTATCATGCGCATGAACTTCAAAGCAATGGAATCGTACGGAGCTGATAACGTAGCATCGCAAGCTTCGGTGGCCAATAATGTGGCCCTGATTCAGATGCTGTTTGATGGATTGTTAGAAAATATTGCAGCAGCTAAAGGGCACATGGAGCGTGGTGCCATTATGGAAAAAGGAAACTGCATTCAGCGCGCAGGGCGCATTGTGGTGGGACTACAAGGTTCGTTGGATTTCGAAAAAGGCGGCGATCTGGCCCGCAACCTGAACGATCTCTACAGCTATGTGACCCGTCGCTTGATCCATGCGAACGCGCGCAATGATGTCGCCGCACTGGAAGAAGTGCGCGGTCTGATGGATGAGATCAGCCAAGCGTGGCGCGAAGTGCCCGCCCTGCTGCCGGTCCAAAAAGACTTTAGCTGGCATTGAGTTGGTAAAGCGGGTCGGCCTCGGTCGACCCTTTGTGAAGAGGTCAGAGCGCCGGTGCGTCAAGCACAGGCGCTCGCCCCGTTTTAGGATGCGCATATGGTCGGCATTGGTGGAATCGTCTTCTTGTTGGTGTGCGTTTTTGGCAGCTTCATCGTAGGCGGCGGCAATTTGCATCCATTTATCCACGCCGCACCGATTGAAGGCTGGTGTATTTTGGGTTCCGGTATCGGCGGTATGCTGATCGGCAACAGCATGGGCACCACCAAAGCGGTGTTTGCCGGCATCGGGCGCACTTTCAAAGGCTCCAAGTACCACAAAGAGGATTACCTCAACACCATCTTCTGCGTCTCCAAGGTCATGAAGACGCTCAAAAGCGAGGGCGCAGTGGCCCTGGAAGCCCACATCGAAGCGCCGGAGTCCAGCGCCATCTTCAGCGAATACCCCAAGATCCTGCACGACCACGCGCTGTTGCACCTGATTTGCGACACCGTGCGCCTGATGGTCGTTTCGCAAGGCACGCTAAGCCCCATGGCAGTGGAAGAGGTGATGGACAACGCCATCAAAACCCACCACCACGACGAACTCAAAGCCTCCACCGCCATCGGCACACTGGCCGGCGCCCTGCCCGCGCTGGGAATCGTGTCCTGCGTGATGGGTGTGGTGAAAACCATGGACGCGATTGACCAACCCCCGGCGATTCTGGGCGGCCTGGTGGGTGCGGCGCTGGTGGGAACCTTCATCGGGGTGTTTTTGGCCTACGGATTTTTTGAGCCCTTTGCCAAGCGCCTGGAAGAAATCATCAACGACGAAGCCGCCATGTACGGCGTTGTCAAGCAAATCATCATCGGTACGATGCACGGCCACCCCATGCCCCTGATCCTGGAAGGCGCACGGGTTTGCATCAGCCACCACAACCAGCCCAGCTTTGCCGAAGTCTTTGACGGTCTGCGCGGCAAGTAAACATGGCGACTGAAGAGAAGGCACCGGAAGAAGAAGCAGTCCCGGCCGGAGCGGAAGAGGCCGGGCCGACGGACGCGGAAGCGCCGGCGGAAGATGCCCCCTTAGCGCCCATCATCGTCAAGAAAATTGCCGATGGCCATGGCGGCGCACACGGCGGCGCTTGGAAAATTGCCCTCGCCGACATGATGACGGCCATGATGGCCTTCTTTCTGCTCATGTGGATTTTGGGCGCTACCAACGACTCACAGCGCAAAAGCGTGGCCGACTATTTCAAGCCCACTTCGCAAAGCGTGGTGGCTATGGGGCAATTGGCCGGCTCCAACGGCATCATGGGCGGACGCTCCATCATCGACCCCGACGGCTTTCCCTACACCGCCAAACAAACCGCCGCCTTGCAAATGGTCACGCCACGCTCGGAGGGCGGCCCCACAGAAAACGACCCCTCACCCAACAGCGAAAACGACCGCGCCAAAGAACGCGACGGAATGAACGATTCCGAGAAAAAGAAAATCGTCGAACAAGCGGACAAAGAAAACTTCGACAAGCTGGAAAAAGAAGTGCGCGAGCAACTCGAGCAGAACCCGAACCTTGAAAAGATGCAAGGACAAGTGCAGTTTGTGCGCGAAAAAGAGGGCCTGCGGATCGAGATCATCGACAAAGCGGATTTCTCGATGTTCGGGTTGGGAACCGCGCAAATGCAAGGCGGTGCCCAGGAGTTGATCACCGAAGTCGCCAAGTCGCTGGCCGGCATGAACAACAAAATTGCCGTGCGCGGCCACACCGACAGCGTAGGCTTCGCCAAGGCCGGCTCCCGCAACAACTGGTCGCTTTCAGCGGAACGCGCGGAGGCCACCCGTGCCATGTTCGAGAAGAAAGGGATCAAGCCCGACCGCTTCGCGCAAATAGAAGGTGTCGCCGACACCATGCCCTACAACAACAACGATCCCAAGGATCCGCGCAACCGGCGCATCAGCGTCACCGTGAAATACCGTGACGGCGAATAAGTCTCCAGCAACTTCGCTGGTTTTCACGCTCGAAGTCCCCGAGGGTGCGGCGGCTGTTGTGCAGCCGTCTACGGCGGATATGGTTTTTCTGCTGCTGCTCGGTGTGGCGCTGGCGGCCGCTGGATTGGTGGGCTGGCGCGCGTACGACGATGCGCAAAAAGGATACAAAGCCTTTAACAACGCCAAAGTCTGGGCGCAGTGGCTCAGCGAGGCCGGACCACAGCGCGGTCAAGTCGACTTCCATCCGCAAGCCTGCGCGCTGGCGGCCCCCAAAGAGGAACAGCCCCCATTGGCCATTTTGTTGGAGGGCAGCGGGCGCGAGTTGTTGCTGAGCACGGAATCCAGTCAAGGCGGCGATGTGCAGGCCATATCCCCGTCGGATGGCAGCTGGCGCGCATGCGAACAAGTCTTACGCGAAGCCCGTGGCGCGCTGTCGGGCTTGCGCAACCCCTATTCCGGCGAAGTCCAGGCAAGCACCGCGCATTGCAACGCCGCGGACCCCAAAACGGCCGGCGCCATCGTGCTGGAAAAAGCCAAGCCCTCGCTCATGGAGCCCCGGCCCCTGCAATACACCATGCTGGAAGCGGAGGACTTGATCCGGGCTCCGCTGAAGTTGCGGGTATCGGTGTGCGACCGTTGGGGTCAGACCCGACCCGTGGCGGACCTTGATTTCTAATCCGATGAACCAGCCTCTTCAGCCCGTGAATCCCGTCGCAGCAACGGATGGCCCGGGCGCGCAAGCGCAACCCGTGCGGCCCTGGCGGCAACGCTTGTACAGCCTGCTTTTTTCGGACGCACAACCCGGATCCGCTGCGCGCGCGCTGCGCTTGATTTTGTGCGGCTGTGCGGCATTGAGCGTTCTTCTCTACAGCATCGACGTGGCGCGCGGCTTGTCCCACCAAAGCCCCGATCCGCTGCTGTTTGGCTTGCATGTGCTGACCACGGCCGTTTTCTTCGCCGATTACCTCGTACGCGTATATGTGGGAGTCGAACATCCTGACAGCCGCGGAGACTTCGCTGCGCGGCTCGCATGTCTGCGCCGACCCGACATGCTGCTGGAAGCGATCACGCTGGCTCCGTTTTTCCTTGGCTTTTGGTTACCGGTGACGATCGACCTGCGGTTTTTGCGCGCCATCCGCTTTGTGCAACTGATCCCATCGCGCAGATTGGCGCGGGCCCGCACATTCATTGTGGATCTGCTGACGCAGGCATGGCCGCTGACCCTCGCGGTTGGGCTTGCACTTCTGGTCACGGCCATTACGCTGTACGGCGGCTTGCAGGCGATGGGCGGCATGGCGTATTGGGACGCTGCTGCGACCGGCTACGGTGCGGACCTCGCCCATAGCGGTCTGGGCACGTGGAGCACGCCCGTTGCCGTGACCCTGGTGTTCGTGGTGCTGATGCTGCTGGTACTTCTTTGCGGGGTGTTTCTGGCACAGCAGCGCGATGGACCAAACACCCGGCAGCGTTCCGATGTCCCGGGTTCCCTCCATACACGGCAGCCGCACAACGTATCCCCGTTCGCCATGCAGGTCGTCAACCCCGTGCAGATGCTGGGCAAGCCCGAGCAGGCCCTTGCCCACTTTGACATGCTGCTGGCCCAAATTCGGTACATCGGCGTTTTGACCGACCACGGGCAGTTTGAATCACTGGCGCGCGAAGGCCGTATCAGCAGTTCCGACTACGCGGTATGGCGGCATATCCAAGGCTACCCGGTGCACCCCTTCCAGGGTGGGTTCGGTACGCAATGGCGGGTGCGTTACTCGCAGCCCTTGTACAACCTCTTCACGCAGGCTTCGACCCAGCGGTTGGATTCCTGAATCGCTGCGGGGTCCAGCTTGGCCGCCACGCGCTGGCGGTCTTTGTAGGCATCCGGATGGCCCGCCGCGTCGGCAAGTCCGTACCAGCGGTGTGCCATGGCCGGGTTTTTCTCGAAGCCGTGGCCTTTCTCATACATGGAGCCGAGCTTGAATTGCGCTTTGGCCACACCCTGCGCCGCCGCCATGCGCAGCAAGCGGTGCGCCTCCGGATAATTCAGCGGTACGCCCTGGCCAAAGGCATACATCTCGCCCAACAGCGACTGGGCATTAGGGTTGCCCGCCTCTGCCACATTGCGCCACTTTTTAACAGCCGCTGGAAAGTCGCGGCGCTGGTAATCGGCATAACCGTCCTCCCAGTCACCGGCGACGGCAGCGCCGGTCAAAAACCAAGCAACCATGCAGACAGCACCCAGGCGTTTCACGGACATAACCCCTACCTCATGAACAGAAAACCGATTTTTTGACCCTCCTCCGAAGCGGGAAGACGGATCACATCATTGTAGGTCGCAGGCCATCACCCCAGGGGTTTTACGGCTCGCCAAGCAAGCGCTCAAGCGCCTGCTCCCGCGCGCGTGCCACCGCCAAACCGATGGCCGGGCCTTTTGCGCCACCCGCCATAGCCTGTGCTGCCACGGCGTCGGTCGCAACGCCAAGCGCGGCCTGCAGCGCACGGCCCAGGCGTTCGACCTGCGGGTACGGGCTGTGCTCATGGTGCAGCCGGCCTCTGGCGTCGCACGCGCATGCCTGCAAAACCGCAGCAAAGCGTTCGGGTTTACGCATGGCATCACAGCGCTCCAACAGGCGCAATAGAGCTCCAGCTCCCAGCGCATCACTGCGGTGGATATTGCCGTGCTCCCGCGCCACCACCTCGGCCAGTTCAGTGCAGGCAACGGGCACGCGCAAGCGCTGCCCGATCTGGCGCAAGCGTTGTACGCTGCGCCCCTCATGGCCGATATGGCGCGGCAGCAATGCGGGCGGCGTCGCGGCCTTGCCCAGGTCATGCATCAAACACGCCCAGCGCACCTCCAGGGGCGCTGCGGAACCTGCAGCTTGTTGCAAAACCATCATCAGATGCACGCCGGTGTCAATCTCGGGGTGGTGTTCTGCACTTTGGGGTACACCCCACAGGGCATCGACCTCGGGCAGCAGCACCCGCAATGCGCCACAAGCCCGCAAAACATCCAGCATGCGCGTGGGATGCGCTTCCATCAAGCCGGTAGCGAGCTCGGACCAGACGCGCTCCGGCACCAACGCCGCGGCCTCACCCGCGCTGACCATGGCCTGCATCAACGCGGACGTAGAAGCGGCGGCCTGGAAGTCCACAAAACGGGCCGCAAAACGGGCCAGGCGCAGGATGCGCACCGGGTCTTCGCGAAAGGCCTCGGTGCAATGCCGCAGGGTCGCCGCACGCAAGTCAGCCATGCCGCCGAACGGGTCGACGACATGCGCGGGGTCGAAGCTGCCATCAGACCGGATATGGGCGGCGGCAACCGCCATCGCGTTGATGGTCAAATCGCGCCGACCCAGGTCTTGCTCCAGCGTGACTGAAGGGTCCGCCTGCACCACGAACCCGCGGTAACCGGGCGCAGTCTTGCGCTCCGTGCGGGCCAGCGCGTATTCCTCGCGCGTCACGGGATGCAGAAAAACCGGGAAATCACGACCCACAGGCTTGTAGCCGGCGTCCAACATCGCTTGCGGGTTGCTGCCAACCACAACCCAGTCGCGGTCCTGCACCGGCAGGCCCATCAAGGCATCGCGCACTGCGCCACCGACCAGGTAGGTTTGCATGGACCCATTATGTGCCCGGCCCGGGCCACGCCTCAGGTGTAGCGCTTGCTGCGCAAGCTGTCTTTCATGCGGCTGAGCATGGGTTGCACGATGGTCCCGCCAATGCGCAAAGCCACCGTGGTGGCCAGCACATCGATGATCAAAAGATGCAACAAGCGCGACACCATGGGGCTGTAACGGTCAAAACCCTCGGGGTGGTCGGCACTCAAGTGAATCTGTCCAGCGCTGGCCAATGGTGAGCCGCTGGCGGTCACGACGATGGTGGTTGCGCCATTTTTGCGCGCGATGTCGCAAGCATCCATCAGGTCGCGGGTGCGCCCCGAGTTGCTGATGATCAGCACGCAATCCCCTTTTTGCAAGATGGATGCGCTCATCACCTGCATATGGCCGTCGCTGTAAGCCGTGCTGTGCAAGCCGAGACGGAAAAATTTGTGCTGCGCGTCCTGGGCCACGATGCCGGAGTTGCCAACACCGAAAAACTGCACTTGCCGTCCGCTTTGAAAGGCGGCCACCAGCGCGGCGACGGCCTTGTCGATCTGGTTGCTACTGGCTTCGTTGCGGTATTTCAGGAACGCGGCGACGGTGTTGTCGATCACTTTGACGAGCACGTCAGCCGTCTTATCGTCCACATCCACGCTGCGGTGGATGAAGGGCACGCCCTCGTTGACGGTGCCGGCCAGTTTTTGCTTGAAGTCGGCCAGGCCGTTGTAGCCCACACTGCGGCAAAAACGCACCACGGTGGGCTTGCTCACATGCGCGCGGTCGGCGAGTTGCGCCACCGGCAGCAGGGTGAAGGCGCGCGGATCCGCCAGACACAGCTTGGCGACCCGCTGTTCGGCGGGCGCCAGCGAGGGCAGACTGGCTTGGATCCGGTCCAGCATGGCTTTACGACTCCTCGGCCCAGCAATGGCCGTCGCGGGCGATCATGGCGCTGGAGGCGCTCGGGCCCCAGCTACCGGCCGCATAAGGCCGTGGCCCTTGCGTGTCCGCCGCCCAGTGCTCGATCAGGGGTTCGACCCAGCGCCAAGCTTCCTCTTGCTCATCGCTGCGAACGAAAAGGTTCAGGCGTCCGCCAATGACATCGAGCAGCAGCCGCTCATAGGCGCCGACCCGCTCGGAGCCGAAGCGCTTGTCAAAGTCCAAATCGAGCTGGACCGGCACCAACGCGGCGGCGGCGCGGCTTTGCCGGCCGGCCTGGCCCTGCGCCAACAAGTGCAGCTCCAAGCCGTCTTTGGGCTGCAGGTGGATTACCAACTGGTTGGCGCTGTTGGCCGGGGCGTTGAAAATGGCGTGCGGCGTGGGCCGGAAGTTAACCACGATGCGCGCATCGCGCCCGGCCAGGCGCTTGCCGGTACGGATGTAAAACGGCACGCCGGCCCAGCGCCAGTTGGCGATTTCGGTACGCAAGGCCACAAAGGTTTCAGTCTGGCTGTGCGGGTTCACACCGTCCTCTTCGCAGTAACCGGGTACCGCCGTTCCGCCGGCTGTACCTTTGATGTACTGCCCGCGCACCACATCGCTGGCGAGTGTTTGCGCAGTCCAGGGTTTGAGGGAGCGCAGCACCTTGAGCTTTTCATCACGGATCGCGTCCGCATGGGCATTGATGGGCGGCTCCATGCCAATGGCGCACAAAAGCTGCAAGGCATGGTTTTGCACCATATCGCGCAATGCGCCGGTGGTTTCGTAAAACGCGCCCCGGCTCTCCACCCCGAGGTCTTCGGCGATGGTGATCTGGATATTGGCGATGTGCTCACGCCGCCACAGGGGCTCAAACAAGGCATTCCCGAAGCGCAGCGCGAACAGGTTTTGTACCGCCGGCTTGCCCAGGTAATGGTCAATCCGGAACACCTGCTTTTCTTCAAAGTAGCGGCGCACCGTCTGGTTGATCGCGCGGTTGCTGGCCAGATCATGGCCCAGCGGCTTTTCCAAGACCACGCGGATGTGGGGGGCGTTCAAGCCCACAGCGGCGAGTTGTTCGCACACCATGGTGAACAGCGAAGGCGCCGTGGCCACATACATGACCACCGTTTCCGCGCGGCGGGCATTCAGGCTTTCGGCCAGCGCAGCGTAATCCGCGACCTTGGACAAGTCCATGGGAATGAATTCCAAGAGCGCGGCAAAGCGGGCGAACTCTTCGGCACTGGGCCGTTTGGCGAGCTCGACTTTGTCAAACCGGGCTTTGATCAAGTCGCGGTATTGCTCGTGGCTGTGTTTGTCGCGCCCGACGCCGATGATGCGCCCGCCCTCCGGCAGGGTTCCATGGCGAAAGGCCTGGAACAAAGCGGGCATGAGTTTGCGCCAGGCCAGGTCGCCGGTGCCGCCGAAAAGAACGAGGTCGAAGCTCATAATGGGACGCGAATAGAATAATGGTTACAAAAATTACTAAATTTATTGTAACTTTGTTTCATGGAGCCGGGTTTGTGCTCCGTGGCGCGTTGGATCCAACCCCATCCCACAACCGAGGACCGCTATGAACCAGCTCGACGCACTCAAGCAGCACACCACCGTGGTCGCCGACACCGGCGACTTCAAGCAACTCAGCGCTTACCAACCGCAAGATGCCACGACCAACCCGTCGCTGATTCTCAAGGCCGTTCAAAAGCCCGAATACGCGCCGTTGCTGACAGCGGCCGTCGCCGCACACAGCGGCCGGCCGCTGGACGAGGTGATGGACCACCTGCTGGTGCGTTTCGGCTGCGAAATCCTGTCCATCATTCCGGGCCGGGTCTCCACCGAAGTCGACGCGCGCTTGAGTTTCGATACGGCTGCCACGGTTGCCCGGGGCAAGCGCCTGATCGCCATGTACCAGGCGCAGGGCATCTCCAAAGACCGGGTGCTGATCAAAGTGGCCTCGACTTGGGAAGGCATTCAAGCTGCCGCGCAACTGCAGCAAGCGGGCATTCACACCAACCTCACCCTGTTGTTCGCGTTTTGCCAAGCGGTGGCTTGCGGCCAGGCCAAGGTACAACTGATTTCGCCCTTTGTCGGACGCATTTACGACTGGTACAAAAAGTCGGCAGGCGCGGCGTGGGTGGAAGCCGACAAGGCCGCCGAGAACGACCCCGGCGTGCAATCAGTGGTGCAGATTTACAACTACTACAAACACCACGGCATCAAGACCGAAGTGATGGGCGCGAGCTTTCGCAATGTGGGGCAGATCACGGCGCTGGCAGGCTGTGACCTGCTCACCATCAGCCCGGAACTGTTGGCCGGTCTCGCATCCAGTGATGCGCCCCTGCTGCCCCGCTTGCACGGGCCGGCCGCCTTGGCGATGGACATTCCGGCGGTGCACTATGACGAGGCGGGTTTCCGTTTTGCCTTGAACGAAGACGCTATGGCCACCGAGAAGCTGGCCGAGGGCATACGTGCGTTCTGCGTCGACGCGATCAAGTTGGAAAAGCTGCTGCTGGCGGCCTGACTACCCACCACCCAACCTACAAGGAATTCTTCCATGACCCGTCTGCGTTGCGACCGCGCACCCGCCTGGGCAAGCCTGCAAACTGCGTATGACACGCACGGGCGACATTTCGATCTGCGCCAGGCCTTTGCCACGGACCCGCAGCGCTTTGCCCACTTCAGCCAGCAAGCGCCTTACGTGTTCGGCGATCTGTCGAAAAACCTGATCGACACGGCGACCGCGCAATTGCTGTTAGATCTGGCCGGGCAATGCGGCGTGGCAGCGCACCGCGACGCCATGTTTGCGGGTGCGGCCATCAACAACACCGAGCAGCGCGCGGTATGGCATGTGCTGCTGCGCACGCCTGCCAACGCCCCTACCGCGAGCGCGCTGGAGGCGCAAGAGCTGGCGAACGTTCACAGCACACTGGATGCCATGCTGGCCTACGCGGAGCAGGTCCGCGCCGACGACGCCATCACCGACATCGTCAACATCGGTATTGGCGGCTCCGACCTGGGGCCGCAAATGGCAGTGCTTGCCCTGCAAGCGTTTGCCCATCCGAACAAGCGTTTCCATTTTGTTAGCAACGTGGACGGCCACGAACTGGCAAGCACCCTGGCGCGGCTGCAGCCCTCCAACACGCTGTTCCTGATTGCGAGCAAGACATTCACCACCATTGAGACGATGACCAACGCCGCCTCAGCCAAGCAGTGGTTCACCGCGCACGGCGGTACCGACATCGCTCGCCACTTTGCAGCATTGACCACGAATGTGGCTGCGGCCAAAGACTTCGGCATTGACACCACCTTCGGCTTTTGGGACTGGGTGGGCGGGCGGTATTCGCTGTGGTCGGCCATCGGCCTGCCCATCGCCATGGCCATCGGCGCAGGCGGCTTCCGTGAATTTCTAGCTGGCGCGCACGCCATGGACGGGCACTTCCGCAGCGCCCCGATGGCGGCAAATCTGCCGGTGCGCATGGGCTTGCTGGATGTCTGGTACCGCAACTTCCACCACTTCAGCAGCCGCTCGGTCGCGCCCTACCACAGCGCACTGCGCCGCCTGCCTGCCTACTTGCAGCAGTTGGAGATGGAGAGCAACGGCAAACGCGTGGACTCCAGTGGCGAGTCGCTGCCCTTCGGCACATCGCCGGTGCCCTGGGGCGAGTCGGGAACCAATGGCCAGCATGCCTATTTTCAGATGCTGCACCAGGGAACTGACGTGGTGCCGGTGGAGTTTGTGGCGGTCAAGAATGCGCGCCACACACTGACAGGCCACCACGATTTGCTGCTGGCCAATGTGCTGGCGCAAGCGCAGGCGCTGATGCAGGGTAAGTCCGACAGCGGCGGTCACAAGCATTTCCCCGGCAACCGGCCCAGCACCATGCTGGTCCTCGAGGATCTGACGCCTGCCGCGCTGGGTGCCTTGATCGCGTTGCAGGAACACCGGGTCTTTGTCAGTGGCGCGCTCTGGGGCATCAACAGCTTTGACCAATGGGGCGTGGAGCTGGGCAAGGTGCTGGCCAAAGACATTGCGCCACGCATGCGCAGCGGCGACGCCAGCGGCCTGGATGGCTCTACGGCAGGGCTTTTGAAGATACTGCGCCAGCCCTGAGGAAACCCGGGCCACGGTCCGGTTTCAGTGCTTGGGCGCAGGCGGGGCGAATTCCGCTTTGACCCGCCCCTTGAGTTCCAAAACCTGGGTCACGCTGTCATACAACATCGAGTCGGCCCGGAAGCGGTGCCGGCCGTACTCAACCTCCACCGGCACATCGGACTTAGCGATACCGGTTTCGGTAAAGACGTGCAGAAATTCGCTGTGGTACACGGCGCGCGGACGCGGCGCCTGGCCCGCCAGATGCAGCTCGGGCCGCAGCACCTGCGCCGAGCCGATCAGTTGCATTTCCGTGGCCTCTTCGTTGGTCAAACTACGCCGGGCCTGGGCCAACATCACAGCGCCGTCAGCACCGTAGGTTTGGCCATGAAAGTCATCGACTTCGGTCCACTTGGTGTCGGGGAAGTGCCGGCCTACGGCCCCTTGAACCTGCCGCACCACCTTGCCATGGACATTAAAAGACTGGGCGGAAAACGAATGCAGAAAATAGTCCGGGGCGTTGTCTTGCACCGCCACCGTCTCCGGGGCCTTATCGCCTGGGGCCGTGCGCACCAACCAGTAGCTGATAAGGGCCAGTAAGGCCATCAGCGCGACCGGAAGGTACAGCGTGAAGCGATCCCACAAACGGGCAATCACGCGCCAACTCCGGTATAGGTGGCCAGCAATGCGGGATACCTCCCGCTTGCCTGCAGCAACCAATCACACACCTCACGCACCGCCCCCGCTCCGCCGCCCAGCCGGGTGACCAGATCGGCACGGCTGCGCACTTCCGGGTGCGCGTTGGCCGGCGCGAAGCGCAAAGCCGCGCGCAGCATCATGGGCAGGTCGGGCCAGTCGTCGCCCATCGCCGCCGCCTGATCCCAGTGGAGTCCGAGTTCGGCGAGGATGGCCTCTGCAGCTGGGGCCTTGTCATCAATGTCATAGCGGGCGTGGACGATGCCCAATGCCGCCAGCCGAGATCGCAAGGCCGCCGACCCGCGCCCTGTGACCACCGCCGGCGTGATGCCCGCGCGCTGCAACATCTTCAGCCCGTGCCCATCGAGCGTATTGAAGCGCTTGAAGGATTCGCCCTCCGCGCCAAAGTACAAACCGCCATCGGTCAACACCCCGTCCACATCGAGCAACAGCACACGGATACCGCGGGCCTTGGCCATCAGTGCCGCATCGACACCCGGGGTTTCAGCCATCAAATCACCTTGGCCCGCATCAGGTCGTTGCTGGTCAAGGCGCCACACAAAACGCCCTGTGCATCCAAAACCAGCACGCTGGAAATCTTGCGCTCCTCCATGAGGTTGGCAGCCTCTGCCGCCAACGCCTGCGCGCTGACGGTGAAAGGCTTGGGCCGCATGACATCGCCTGCGCGCAGGCTGCGCAAATCGACACCGGTCTCCACCAGGCGGCGCAAATCGCCATCGGTGAAGATGCCGCACAACAAGCCTGCCGCATCGGTCACGGCGGAGGCGCCAATTCCTTTGGCACTCATCTCGCGCATGAGGTCGCTGAAACGCGCATCCATGCCCACCTGCGGTACGTCGGTGCCGCTGCGCATGATGTCACCCACATGGGTGAGCAGCCTGCGACCCAACGCACCGCCCGGATGCGAGCGGGCGAAGTCCTCGGCCTGGAAGCCGCGGGCATCCAAAAGGGCCACAGCCAATGCGTCACCCATGGCCAGTTGCGCGGTGGTGCTGGCGGTGGGCGCCAAATTCATGGGGCAGGCTTCTTGTTCCACGGCGGTGCTGATCCACGCGTCGGCGTGCGCGGCCATGGTGGATTGGCCGTTGGCCGTCAGAGCAACCAGGGGCGCGCCCAGGCGCTTGAGCACCGGCAGCAAGGCATTGATTTCCTGCGACTCGCCGCTGTTGGAAACCATCAACACCAGATCCGCAGCCGTGATCATGCCCAGATCACCGTGGCTGGCCTCTGCCGGGTGTACGAATAAAGCGGGGGTTCCCGTGGAAGCCAGGGTGGAGGCGATCTTGCGCCCGATGTGGCCGCTTTTGCCCATACCCATCACGACCACCCGCCCTCGAATTGCCAGAATCAAGCCGACCACCCGCGTGAACGATTCCCCCACGCTGGTTTTCAGCCCCTGGATGGCGGCGGCTTCAATGTCGAAGGTCTGCCGCGCAAGGCGCAGGATGTGTTCGGCGTTCGGGCTGGATGGCATGCGGGGAATTCTATAGAGCGGTCCGCTGCCTGCGTTTAACGGGACCGAAGGCTCACTTCCCGATACAGAAGCTGGAAAAAATCACACCCAGCAAATCGTCGGCCGTGAACGCACCGGTGATTTCGCCCAGCGCGTTATGGGCCAGGCGCAGCTCTTCTGCAAGCAAGTCCAGCGCCTGCGCGGCTTGCGCCAGTTGGGCCTCGGCTTGCGCCAGATGCACATCCACGCGGACCAAAGCCTGCACATGGCGTTGGCGGGCGCTGAAACGCGCACCCGTGTCGGCCTGCCACCCAACCGCACGCAGCAGATGTTGGCGCAAATCGTCCAGTCCGGCACCGGTTTTGGCGGACATCAGAACGGTGTTGGCGTCCTGCACCATCGGCCCCGACGCGGAGATCTGGGCATCCGACTTATTCCATACATGCACCACGGGAACCCGCGCCGACAAGGCCGCGGTCAACTGCCTCGCAATCTCGCGGTCTGCCGCTTGGTAAGCGGGCAGCGCCTGCCGTTCCAAGTCATGTACAAAAAGCACCACATCCGCGCTTCCGATCGCACGCCAGGCGCGGGCAATGCCCAAGGTTTCCACTGGCTCGTCGCTCTCGCGCAGACCGGCGGTATCGACTACATGCAGCGGCACACCCTCGACTTGTATGGTCTGCCCGATTGTGTCGCGGGTGGTCCCGGCAATCGGCGTCACGATGGCCAGCTCGGCGCCTGCCAGGGCATTGAGTAGCGAAGATTTACCGGCATTGGGCTGACCGGCAATCACCACGTTCAAGCCATCGCGCAACAGCGCGCCTTGGCGCGCCTGACCTTGCAGCAACGCCAGCTGCACCCGCAGGCGCGTGAGTTGTCCGTGGGCGTCGGATTGCTGTAAAAAGTCCAGCTCTTCTTCGGGGAAATCCAAGGTCGCCTCCACCAGCATGCGCAGGTGCACCA
>CANFTU010000013.1 GCA_947450005.1 Comamonadaceae bacterium
AGCGGTCGCGTTCATCAACCGGATGTCCATCGCCGGGGCCGCGGCTTCGCTCATGGGCGCTGTCCTCCCGCACCCTTGTGGTTGTCCAGGGAGGCGGCGGCCAGTATGCGCAGGCACAGGTCTGCGTAGCCGATACCTGCCGCCTGTGCGGCCATCGGAACCAAAGAATGGCTGGTCATACCCGGGGAGGTATTCATTTCCAGCAAAAACGGTTTGCGGTCGCTGGCGCGCAGCATCAAATCCGCACGGCCCCAGCCCCTGCAGCCCAGGCTGCGGTACGCCGCCAGCACCAGACGCGCGATTTCCGCTTCTTCCGCTGCGGGCAGGCCGCTGGGGCAGTGGTAGGACACGGCATCGGTGAAATATTTGTTCTGATAGTCGTATGCGCCTTCGGGTGCCTGAATGCGCACCACCGGCAGGGCTTGTGCAGTGGCACCCTCGCCGAGCACTGCGCAGGTCACTTCTTCGCCGCTGATGAATTCTTCGCAGAGCACGTGGGGGTCAAAGCGCGCCGACAGCGCGACGGCCGCTTGCAGCGCGTCAGCGTTTGTCACCTTGGTGACGCCTAGCGACGAGCCTTCACGCGGCGGCTTGACGATCAGCGGCAGTCCGAGTTGTGCGGGAACGCCTGCCGCGGCTGCATGCAGCGCTGCCGTGCCGGCGGAGCTGCCATCCGATGCGTCGAGCACCACCGATTGCGGGGTGGGTAGGCCTTCGGCCCGCCATAGGCGCTTGGTCATCACCTTGTCCATCGCCACGGCAGAGGCCATGACGCCCGAGCCCGTGTAGGGAATGCCCAGCAGCTCCAAAGCACCTTGCACCGTGCCGTCCTCACCAAAGCGGCCATGCAGGGCGATAAAGCAGCGCGCAACGCCATCGCGCCGCAACGCAGCCAGATCGCCCTGGGCCGGGTCAAAGGGATGGGCATCCACACCCATGGCGCGCAGGGCTTCCAGCACGCCGTTACCGGAGAGCAGCGAAATGTCGCGCTCGGCCGACGCGCCGCCCATCAGCACGGCCACGCGGCCCATAGCGTGTGCGACGCTCATGCGTGGCCTCCTTGCAAAAAGGCCACAACCTGGCCGGGAATCGCGCCGATGGTTCCGGCCCCCATGCACAGGAGCACGTCGCCGTCGCGGGCGCTTTGGACGGCCATCTGGGCCATGCTGTGGATATCGGCCACAAACTGCGGCTCCACCTTGCCTGCCACGCGCAGCGCGCGCGCCAGCGAGCGGCCGTCGGCGGCAACGATCGGCGCCTCGCCCGCGGCGTAGACCTCGGCCAGCAATACCGCGTCGGCGTGGCCAATCACGGTCACAAAATCATCGAAGCAATCGCGGGTGCGGGTGTAGCGGTGGGGCTGGAACGCCAGCACCAAACGCCGGCCCGGGAAAGCGCCGCGCGCCGCCGCCAGTGTGGCGGCCATCTCGACCGGATGGTGGCCGTAGTCGTCCACCACGGTGATATGCCCACCCTGCGGGAGCGGCCAGTCGCCATAGGGCTGAAAACGCCGCCCCACGCCTTTGAATTCAGCCAGCGCTTTGAGCAGCGCAGCGTCGGGCACGTTGAGCTCGACCGCCACGCAAATGGCCGCCAGCGCGTTGCGTACATTGTGTTCACCCGGCAAGTTGAGCACCACCTCCAGGTCCGGCAACACCACGCCGTTGCGCCGGGTCACGGTGAAATGCATTTGCGAACCCACGGCGCGCACCCGCGTCGCACGCACTTGCGCGCCTTCGTCAAAGCCGTAGCTGGTGATCGGGCAGCTCACCTCGTCGACGATGGCGCGCACCGCCGGGTCGTCGGTGCACAAAATCGCGGTGCCATAAAAGGGCATGCGGTGCAGAAAATCGACAAACGCTTTTTGCAGACGGGCAAAGTCGTGCCCGTAGGTTTCCATGTGGTCGGCGTCGATGTTGGTGACAACCGCCATGATGGGCAGGAGGTTCAGGAACGAGGCGTCCGATTCATCGGCTTCCACCACGATGTAGTCGCCGCTGCCCAGCCGTGCATTCGCGCCGGCACTGTTCAGACGTCCGCCAATCACAAAGGTCGGGTCCAAGCCGGCGGCCGCCAGCACGCTGGCCACTAGGCTGGTGGTGGTGGTTTTGCCGTGGGTGCCGGCAATCGCAATGCCTTGCTTCAAGCGCATCAGCTCGGCCAGCATCAGCGCGCGCGGGACGATGGGGATATGCAGTTCGCGGGCACGCAGTACCTCGGGGTTGCTGCTTTGCACGGCGGTGGAGGTGACCACCGCGTCGGCGCCATCGACATGCTGGGCGGCGTGTCCGATGCGGGTCGCAATCCCGAGGGCTGCCAGGCGTTGGAGCGTGGCGCTGTCGTTCAGGTCCGATCCGCTGATCTCATAGCCCAGGTTGTGCAGCACTTCGGCAATGCCGCTCATGCCCGAGCCGCCGATGCCGACAAAGTGGATGTGGCGTATGGCGTGTTTCATGCGCTGAGTTCCTCGCAGGCCGCCGCCATGGCAGCGGTAGCCTGGGTTTTTTCCATGGCTTTGGCTGCTTGCGCGCGCTGCAGCAAGGTGTCGCGGTTCAGGCTTTGCAGCATCTGCGCCAGGTGCGCGGGCGTGAGATCCGGCTGCGGAACCAGCCAACCGCCCCCGGCATCCACCAGAAAGCGGGCGTTGTGGGTTTGGTGGTCGTCCACGGCAAAGGGGAAGGGCACAAAAACCGCAGCCGCGCCGACCGCGGCGATTTCGGTCACGGTGCTCGCACCCGCCCGGCACAGCACCAGATCGGCGTCGGCAAAGGCCTGTGCCGTGTTGTCGATAAAGGGTGTGAGTGTGGCCTGTACCCCGGCTGCGGCGTAGTTGCTGCGCAGTTCGTCAATTTGTTTTTCGCCGCTTTGGTGAATGACGGTGGGGCGCTGCGCGGCGTCCATCAGCGCCAGCGCTTGCGGCACCACGGTATTGAGTGCGCGGGCGCCCAGGCTGCCGCCGACCACCAGCAGCCGCAGCGGGCCGCTGCGTCCGGCAAAACGCTGGGCGGGCGCGGCTTGCTGCAGAAATTCAGCCCGCAGCGGGTTGCCCACCCACCGTGCGGCGGGCAAGGCGTTGGGGTAGGCGCTGAATACGCGTTGCGCCACGCGCGCCAGCAGCTTGTTGGACAAACCCGCGATGGCATTTTGTTCGTGCAACACCAGCGGAATGCGCAACAGCGCCGCTGTCAAGCCGGCGGGCAGGCTGATGTAGCCCCCCAAGCCCACCACCACAGACGGGCGCAGGCGGCGCAGCAGCGCCAGACTTTGGCTGCAAGCACGCAACAGCCGCCAGGGCGCTGCCAGCAAGGCCAGCTTGCCTTTGCCGCGTACGCCCTGGAAGTCAATCAGCTCCATGGCGAAACCGTGCGGCGGCACGATGCGGGATTCCATGCTGCCCGGCGCACCCAGCCAGCGCACGTTCCAACCGGAATGACGCAAAGCCTGTGCCACGGCTAGACCCGGAAAAATATGCCCGCCGGTACCGCCGGCCATGACCAGCGCGCTGCGCGGGATCGCGACAGTGGTCATGAACGTCCCCCTTGCATCATGCGGCGGTTCTCATGGTCCACCCGCAACACGATGGCCAGCGCCACCAGATTGATCAGGATGGCTGAGCCGCCATAGCTCATCAGCGGCAGGGTCAGGCCTTTGGTGGGCAACGCGCCCAGATTCACGCCCATGTTGATGAAAGCTTGGAAGCCCATCCAAATGGCCACGCCTTGCGCCACCAACCCCGGGAACACGCGGTCCAGCGCGATGGCCTGGCGGCCGATGTGCATGATGCGGCGGGTCAACCACAGGAACAAGGCGATCAGCATGACCACGCCCACCAAGCCCATTTCCTCGCCAATCACCGCCAAGAGAAAATCGGTGTGCGCTTCCGGCAGCCAGTGCAGTTTTTCCACGCTGCCACCCAAACCCACGCCAAAAATCTCGCCACGCCCGATGGCGATCAGAGAATGCGACAGTTGGTAGCCCTTGCCCAAGGCATATTTTTCGGCCCAGGGGTCCAGGTAGGCAAAAATCCGTTCGCGCCGCCATTCGCTCAGGGCGATCATCAAGCTGAAGGCGATCAACAGGATGGCAGTGATCGAGGCGAACATGCGCACATTCACGCCGCCCAGGAACAGTATGCCCATGGCGATCACCGCAATCACCATGAACGCGCCCATATCCGGCTCCCACAACAGCAGCACGCCCATGGCCCCCACCGCGAACGCCATGGGCATCACGGCGCGGAAAAAATCTTCTTTGACATCCATCTTGCGGACCATGTAATCGGCGGCATACAGCAGCACCGCGAGTTTGGCCAGTTCAGAAGGCTGAAAGTTCGTGGGCCCTAAAGTGATCCAGCGCTTGGCGCCGTTCACGCCCTTGCCCAGGCCGGGCAGCAGCACAGCCGCCAGCAGCACCAGGGACGCCAAGAAAAGCATCGGCGCCCACCGCTCCCATTTCTCCAGGGGTACCTGAAAGGCTATCAACGCGCCCACCAACGCCACAGCAATCGACAGGATGTGGCGGCTCAGAAAATGGGTATGGGTGTAGTTGGAAAACTTGGGGTTATCCGGCATGGCGATGGAGGCGGAATACACCATCACTAGACCCCAGGTCAGCAAAATGCCCACCACCCACAAAAGCGCCACGTCTACCGTGTGTAACTGCACGGCCTGCGGGCTGACTCCGCTCTGGGTGTGAACGTACGCGCTGCGCCGCGCGCCCAGTTGCACCGGCAGCGCTTCGTCCTGCTCGGCGCCGCCAAACCAGCGCTTCAAGGGGTTGAGCTTGAGTACCGACTGCATCATGCGGCGGCCTCCAGGAGATTGCCGCTGCGCTGCGCCAGTGTCGCGACGGATTCCACAAACACCCTGGCACGGTGGGTGTAGTCATCAAACATGTCAAAGCTGGCGCAAGCGGGTGACAAGAGCACCGCGTCGCCGCTGCGGGCGTGCTGCGCTGCCAGTTCCACTGCCTGCGGCAAGCTGTCTGCGTCCAGGATTTGCAGCGCGCTGTTTTGCGCGATCGCACCGCGGATGTGGTGTGCGTCGCGCCCAATCAAGACTACGGCCCGCGCGTGGGCTGCCAGGGGCGCAGCCAACGGCGTGAAGTCCTGGCCCTTGCCATCCCCGCCCAAAATGACCACGAGCTGGCGTTCGGCGCCCAGGCCAGTTAACGCGGCGACGGTGGCGCCCACATTGGTGCCCTTGCTGTCATCAAAAAACTCGACGCCGTCAACCACCGCCACCGACTGCATGCGGTGTGGCTCGCCGCGGTATTCGCGCAGGCCGTACAACACGGGTGCGAGCGGGCAGTCGGCCAACGTGACCAAGGCCAGTGCTGCCAATGCATTGGTAGCGTTGTGGCGCCCGCGTATGCGCAAGGCGTCCGCGGGCATGAGGCGTTGAATCAGGATCTCCTGCGCATCGCCCCGGCGGGCTTTTTCGCCCGAGTCCACCGCCCGCACCAGCCAGGTCAGGCCGTTCACATCTTCCAGCCCCAGATCGCCGATCCGTGTGGGCAGGTCGCTGCCGAAGCTCAACACCGTGCGTACAGGTGCCGGGGCTTCCTTGGGTGCACCGGGACGGGCCTTCGTTTTGGCTGCGGGCGCAGGTGCCATGGCCATGACCGCGGCATCATCGCGGTTGAGCACCATGGCGGCGCGGTTGCCGAACACGCGGGCCTTCGCGGCGGCATAGTCATCCATGTCGCGGTGCCAGTCCAGGTGGTCCTGGCTGAGGTTCAGAACCACGGCCGCAGTGGGCTCAAAAGTGCCGCTGCTATGCAACTGGAAGCTGGAGAGTTCCAGCACCCACACCTCGGGCAGGGCCTGCGCGTCCAGCGCTTGCGCCAGGGTGTCGAGCAAGGTCGGACCGATGTTGCCGGCTACGGCAACCGACTTCCCGGCCCGCGCAATCAGTTGCCCCGTCAGCGCGGTCACGGTGGTTTTTCCATTGGTGCCGGTGACCGCCAACACGCAGGGTGTGTAGCCGCTGTGCGCCTGCAAATCAGCCAGCGCATGTGCAAACAGGCTGAGTTCACCACCCACCCAGAGGCCCATGGTGCGGGCCGCGTCCATCAGGGGTGCAGTGTCGGCGGGCGCCAAACCCGGACTCACGAATACCGCGCGGATGTCGCTGCCTTGCACCGCATCAGCCGAAAAATTCCCATGGACCAGTTGCGCCTGCGGAACTTGCGCTTGCAAGGCGGCGGCCTGGGGTGGCGCGGCCCGGGTGTCGAGTACGCGCACGCGCGCACCAACACGCGCGCACCAACGTGCCATCGCCAGGCCGGATGCACCCAGGCCCAGGATCAGGATGTGTTGGTCGCGCAAAGAGTCCACGGCTTATCTCAGCTTCAGGGTGGACAGGCCAAGCAGGCACAGGAGCATGGTGATGATCCAGAAGCGCACCACCACCTGGGTTTCACGCCAACCGGTTTTTTCAAAATGGTGGTGCAGGGGCGCCATCTTCAGCAAGCGCCGCCCCTCGCCGAAGCGGCGTTTGGAATACTTGAAGTAGCCCACCTGCAGCATCACAGACAGGGCCTCCACCACGAACACGCCACCCATCACCGCCAGAACAATTTCCTGGCGCACGATCACGGCGATGGTTCCCAGTGCGGCGCCCAATGAGAGCGCACCGACATCCCCCATAAAGACTTGTGCCGGATGGGTGTTGAACCACAAAAACGCCAAGCCGGCACCGGCAATGGCAGCGCAGAAAATCAGCATTTCCCCGGCGCCTTTGATATGCGGGAAAAACAGATACTTGGAATACACCGCGCTGCCGGTCACATAGGCAAAGACGCCCAGTGCGGAGGCCACCATCACCACCGGCATGATGGCCAGACCATCCAGCCCGTCAGTCAGATTCACGGCGTTACTCGAGCCCACAATCACCAAATAAGTGAGGATGACAAATCCCAGTACGCCCAGCGGGTAGCTGATTTCTTTGAAGAAGGGCAGCAGCAGTCCGGCCTTGGGTGGCAGGTTGACATCGAAGCCCGATGTCACCCACATGCTGAACAACTCCCACACGCGCTGGTTGGAGTTTTCGGAGACGCTGAAAACCAGGCAGACGGCGGCCATCAAACCGATGATGGATTGCCACAGGTATTTCTCGCGTGAGCGCATGCCTTCGGGGTCCTTGCGAACCACCTTGCGCCAATCGTCAACCCAGCCGATGCCGCCGAAGCCCAGCGTCACGATCAGCACAATCCAGATGAAGCGGTTGCTCAAGTCCGCCCACAACAGGGTTGACAAGGCAATGGAGATCAGAACCAGCACGCCGCCCATGGTGGGCGTGCCGCTCTTGCTGAGGTGGGTTTCCATGCCGTAGCCGCGCACGGGCTGACCAATTTTCAGCGCCGTCAGGCGCCGGATGACTGCCGGGCCCGCAGCCAGGCCGATGACCAGCGCCGTCACGGCAGCCATCACTGCGCGCAAGGTGATGTACTGGAACACCCGGAAGATGCCGTAGTCGGGAGACATGGCTTGCAGCCATTGCGCCAGCATCAGCAGCATGTTGCTTCTCCCTGTTGTGTTGTTGCTTCCGCTGCCGGGGCACAGGCCTGTGTGACGGCTTCTACGACCTGCTCCATGCGCATGAAGCGCGAACCTTTGACCAGCACGCTGGCCACCTGCGGCAGCAGGGATACAGCGGCTTGGCGCAACGCCGGCATGGCTTCGACGTGCTGGGAGCCGGGCGCCGCCGCGTGCGCGTGGCGGCTCAGCTGGCCGCTGAACAGCAGGTGTTCGATGCCGTGTGATGCTGCGTAGGCACCGGCTTCGGTGTGGAAAGCCGGACCTTGGTTGCCCACTTCGCCCATGTCGCCCAAAACCAGCAAGCGCGGGCCGGGCAGGTCTGCCAACACGTCGATGGCCGCACGCACCGAATCCGGGTTGGCGTTGTAGCTGTCGTCCACCAAAGTGAGGTCGCGACCGCGCAATCGCAGCGGTACTGCCCGTGACCGGCCCTGCACAGGGACGAATGTTGACAGGCCCTGCGACACAGCCGCCGCAGGTACACCTGCAGCCAAGGCACATGCCGCTGCGGCCAGGGCATTTTTGATGTTGTGGCGACCCGCAATGTGCAAGTCAAAACGCAAACTCTCGGTGTATGAGCCGAGTCGGGCCTTCGCCTCTACGCGCCAGTGCCCGCCACACCACTGCGCGTCCACCAGGCGCACGCTGTCGGGTGTATCGGCGCCTGCGGCCGGCGTATCGCTGAAGGTCACGCTGCGCCGCGCGCCCGCCAGATTGCGCCACAAGGGCGTGTAGGTGTCGTCTGCCGGGAAAACAGCCACGCCGTTGGCGGGTAGGGCGCTGATCACCGATCCGTTTTCCGCTGCGACCGCATCCACCGTGTGCATGAATTCCAGATGTTCGCGCTGCGCGTTGTTCACCAGCGCCACGGTGGGTTGCGCCACCGCGCTGAGCTGGGCGATTTCGCCGGGGTGGTTCATGCCGAGTTCGACCACGCCGATACGGTGTTCACCGCGCAGGCGCAAGACGGTCAGCGGCACACCGATGTGGTTGTTCAAATTACCTTGCGTGGCCAGCGCCGCACCATCAGGCGCATGCACATGCAAGATCGCGGCAATCATTTGCGTAACGGTGGTTTTGCCGTTGCTGCCGGTCACGCCAATCAGTGGCAGGTGCCACTGCGCACGCCAGTTGGTGCCCAGCGTGGTCAAGGCCTCCTGGGTGTCGGCGACTTCGATCCGTGGCAGGACGCCCGCAGTCGCGCCGGATTGGGGATGGCAGAGGACGGCCACCGCACCCTGGGCCAGAGCCTGGGGCAGAAACT
Source organism: Comamonadaceae bacterium (assembly GCA_947450005.1). Taxonomy (GTDB): domain Bacteria; phylum Pseudomonadota; class Gammaproteobacteria; order Burkholderiales; family Burkholderiaceae_C; genus Allorhodoferax. The sequence continues at coordinate 8,805 of CANFTU010000013.1, forward strand.
GATTGGCGTCAAAAGTCTCGCCGCGCAAAGCCACGAACAAATCGCCGGCCCGGGTGCTACGGGTGTCCGTGTGTACGCGCAGCCAGGAGGTTGCCGGGTTCGCGCTGAGGTGGCTGTGGGGAATCAGTGCGGCGGCGTGCCCCAGCGTCATGCGGTCGGCGGCGCGTGCCTGCAGCGCTGCGCGCGCATGCACCCGGTCATCAAAGGTGTGGCGCTGGCCCCCCACTTCCTGACTGGTCTCATGGCCCTTGCCGGCGATCACAATGAGGTCCCGGTCATGCGCTTGGCGCACGGTGCCGGCAATCGCTGCAGCGCGGTTGGCTTCGACCTGCCAGCCCGCAGCGGGCGTCAGGTGCGCAACCATCTGGGCCAGTATGTTCTGCGGGTCTTCAGTGCGCGGGTTGTCACTGGTAAAGACCACGCGATCCGCGCCCTGTACGGCTGCTGCACCCATGCGCGGTCTCTTGCCCGGGTCCCGGTCGCCGCCGCAGCCCACCACGCACCAGAGCTGTCCGCCGCGTGCTTGCGCCAGGGGGCGCAGGGCCGCCAGTGCCTGTTCCAAACCATCCGGTGTGTGGGCATAGTCGACCAGCACCAGCGGGTTGACGCCGCCCGGCGCCGCAGGCTCCATGCGTCCGGGTGGCGCGTGCAAGTCGTTGCATGCAGCGACCGCTTGTGCCAGCGAGATGCCCTGGCTGCGCAATGCGGCGATCACACCCAGCAGATTGGCCACGTTGTAGGCGCCGGGTACGGTGCTGTGCACGGTCTGCAGTTGATCCGTCTCGCGGACATCAAAGCGCATGCCGCGATCGGTCATGCGGATATTGCAGGCTTGCAAACGGGCTGTCGAGTCGGCTTCTTCGCGGCTGGAGCAGGTCCACACGTCGAGCGTGCCGCCGCTCAATTCGGCGGCCAGGGCTGCGCCCCGGGCGTCGTCGATATTGAGCACGGCACTGCGCAGGCCGGGCCAGGCGAACAAGGCGCGCTTGGCGGCCCAGTAGGCATCCATAGTCCCGTGGTAATCCAGATGATCCTGACTGAAATTGGTGAAGATGGCGCACTGGATCACCAAGCCGTCCAGGCGGTGTTCCTCCAGGCCGATGGAGGAGGCTTCGATAGCGCAGCCGCTGGCCTGCTGCGCGGTAAAGCCGTGGATGGCGGCGTGCACGGTCAGCGGGTCGGGTGTGGTCAAACCGGTGGACCGCAAAGTGCCTGCATCGGCCGCGCTGCCAGCGCCTATCAGGCCGCAGCCCAGCGTGCCGATGAAGCCCGCCCGCCCTGCCGTGGACGCCCCTGAGGCTGCTGCCAATGCCTGCGCCAGCCACCAGGCGGTGGAGGTTTTTCCGTTCGTCCCGGTCACCGCAAAAATCGGAAGCGACGCGCGTGCGGTACCAAAAAATGCCGCTGCGATCCAGCCGAGCTGGGCTTGCAAGCCTGGCAAAGCGGCAACCGGCGCGCCGGTGAAATCCCAGCTTGCCACGCCCTCGGCCTCCACCAGACACGCAACAGCGCCACGCTGCAGGGCATCTGCAACGTGACGGCGCGCATCGACTGCGGCGCCGGGCCAGGCGACGAAGCCGTCACCGGGGCGCACCGCGCGGCTGTCGCTGACCAGGGAGCCGGTTACGCGGGCCTGCAACCAGGCCAAGGCGTCGACGGAGCTTGCCAACCGGTCCATTAAAAGCTCTCGTCTTCTGCAGCGGAAACGATTTGCGGACGCACCGTGATGTCGGGTTGCACGCCCATGATGCGCAGGCTGTGCTGCACCAGTTCGCTGAAAACAGGTGCCGCCACCTCGCCGCCGAAATATTTGCCGGCACTCGGCTCATCCAGCATCACGCCAACGATGATGCGGGGCTTGTCAATCGGGGCCATGCCGACAAACCAGCTGCGGTATTTGCGATTGCCGTCGCTGCCGTAGCCCTTGCCGATTTGCTTGTACGCAGTGCCTGATTTGCCGCCCACCGAATAGCCCATGGTTTGGGCTTTCGGGCCGGTGCCACCGGGGCCTGCCGCCATGTGCAACATTTTGCGGATCTTGGCGGCGGTTTCCGCTGAAAACACCGGTGCGCCCAATGCGGGGTTGTCGGTTTTCATGAGTGTTGCCGGGATGATCTGGCCGTCATGGGAGAAGACGGTGTACGAACGCACCATCTGGAACAACGACGCCGACAGGCCATATCCATACGAGGCGGTGGCCTGCTCAATCGGCCGCCAGGTTTTGTATGGCCGCAGGCGCCCTGACACGGCACCTTTGAACTCGATGTGGGGGCGTTCGCCAAAGCCGGCTGCAGCGAAGGTGGTCCACATCTCGCTGGGCTGCAGTTGCATGGCAATCTTCGTGGTTCCGACATTGCTGGAGACCTGGATGATTTGCTCCACGCTCAGGGCTCCGTGCGGGTGCGCGTCGCGGATCGTCACACCGGTGATCGAGACCGATCCGGGGGCCGTGTCGATCACCGTCTCGGGCTTGACACGTCCGGTTTCCAGGCCGATTCCGATGGTGAAGGGCTTCATCACCGAGCCCGGCTCAAACGTATCGGTCAGCGCCCGGTTGCGCAGTTGTTCGCCACTCAGGTTGGCGCGCTTTTGCGGGTTGTAACTGGGGTAGTTCGCCATGGCCAGCAGCTCGCCGGTATTGGCGTCAAGCACCACCACGCTGCCCGCATGTGCGCGGTTGTTGACCACGGCTTCTTTGAGTTTTTGGTAGGCGAAAAACTGAATTTTGCTGTCAATGCTCAGCTGCACGTCTTCGCCGGGCAACGGCGGAACCACCGCGCCAACGTCCTCCACCACCCGGCCGCGTCCGTCTTTGATCACGTGGCGCAAGCCGGATTTGCCCGTGAGCGCGCGGTTGAAGAAGAGTTCCACGCCCTCCTGCCCCTTGTCTTCCACATTGGTGAAACCCACGATGTGGGCCGCGGACTCACCTTCCGGGTATTGGCGCAGGTAGTCGGCGCTTTGGTGAATACCTTTGAGCTCCAGCGCGCTGATGGCTTTGGCGGTGTCGCTGTCGACCTGGCGCTTCACCCAGACAAAGGTCTTGTCTTCATCCGCAAATTTCTTATTCAGGTCTTCGACCCGCATGTCCAGCAACTTGGCCAGTTGCTGCGACTGGGCTGGCGTCAAGTCCACATCTTCGGGGATGGCCCAGATGCTGGCTGCCGGAACGCTGGAAGCCAGGATCAATCCGTTGCGGTCGAGCACGCGCCCGCGGTTGGCCGGCAATTCGATGGTGCGGGCGAAGCGCACCACGCCCTGGTGCTGGAAGAAGTCGTTGTTGAAAATCTGGATGTAAGCCGCACGCGCGCCCAGACCGGTAAAGCCCAGCGCAATCATGGCGACAACGAATTTGCTGCGCCACACGGGGGTGCGGCTGGCCAGCAGCGGGCTGGAGGTGTACTGGATGCTGCGGCTCATGGCTTCTCTGTCTGAGCGGAGGGCACCGTTTTGTCAGCGGGGAAGCCCATGTAGGTGGTGATGCCGGGGTTGGGTTGGCGCATGTCGAGCTTTTCGCGCGCGAGTCGCTCGACCCGCCCGGGGCTGGCCTGCGCACGTTTTTCCACCTCCAGACGCTCGACATCCATGGCCAGGTGGCGGGCCTGTGAATGGGCTTTGTCGAGTTCCGAAAACAGGCGGCGCGATTCGTATTGCACGCGCACCAAATAGATGGCTGTGGCCACAACAGCCAGCAGCAACAAGGCATTGATACGCGTCATGCGTGTGTGACCTGCGGGGCGTGCGGGAGGCGTTGTGCCACCCGCATGACGGCACTGCGCGCGCGCGGATTGGCAGCGATTTCTGAAGCGCAGGGTTTACTGCGCCCCAACGCCTTCAAGGCCATGGTCTTGGGCGCGGCAAAGGGGTTGCGGCGGTCATAGACCTCGCGCGCATGTTCGGCAATGAACTGTTTGACGATACGGTCTTCCAGCGAGTGGAAGCTGATCACCACCAGACGGCCGCCCGGTTTGAGCAGACGCAGTGCGGCGCTTAGACCCTGCGTAAGTTCTTCCAGCTCGGCGTTGATGAAAATCCGGAGTGCCTGAAAGGTACGGGTGGCCGGGTTTTGGCCCTTTTCACGGGTTTTGACCGCAGCAGCCACGAGCGTGGCCAGTTCCGTGGTGCGGGTGATGGGTCCGTGTTCTGTGCGGCGCGCCACAATTGCTTTTGCAATCGCGCCAGCAAACCGCTCCTCGCCATAGTCACGAATCACCTCCGTCAGGGTTTGGATATCGGCTTCTTGCAACCACTGCGCCGCGCTCATGCCGCGTGTGGTGTCCATGCGCATGTCGAGCGGGCCGTCAAAGCGGAAACTGAAGCCACGCTCCGCGCTGTCGATTTGCGGCGAGCTCACGCCCAGATCCATCAGCACACCGTCCAGGCTGCCTGTTGCCAACGCAGCCATTTCAGAGAAGGGCTGTTGGCGGATAGAAAAACGTGGATCGTGCAGGGTTTGTGCGTGGGCAACGGCCTGCGGGTCCCGGTCAAATGCCACCAGCGTGGCATCCGCAGGCAGGCGTTGCAGCAGCAGCGCCGAATGGCCGCCGCGGCCGTAGGTCGCGTCGACGAAGCAGGCCAATGGACCCACGCTGTCTCCCAGCAGCGCATCTACCGCTTCCTGGAGCAACACCGTGGTGTGCGCGGGCTGCACGTCGGCTTCCATCAGAAGGAAAAATCTTTGAACACATCGGGCATCTCGCCCTGCATGGCCTGGGCTTCCTGGGCCTCGTAGGTGGCCTTGTCCCACAGCTCGAAGTGGTTGCCCATGCCAAGCAACACGGTTTCTTTGTCCAGTTTGGCGGCGGCGCGCAATTCGGGCGAGACCAGCACCCGGCCGGTACCGTCGATCTCGACATCCATGGCATTGCCCAGCAGGATCCGCTTCCACCACTGCGCGGCCATGGGCAACTCGGCGATGCGCTGGCGGAACTGTTCCCACGCCGGGCGGGGGAACACCATCAGGCAACCGTGGGGGTGGCGCGTGATCGTCAGTTGGCCGGATGCCACGGCAGCCAGCACATCCCGATGCCGGGTCGGCACTGAAAGCCGGCCTTTGTTATCGAGACTGAGTGAAGAAGCACCTTGGAACACTGCGCACGACCTGTTTTGTCAATCCAACCACATACGGGCAATTTATGGGAATATTTCCCACGAAATGCGATTTTTTACCACTGTATCAGGAAATTGACGATTTGCAACCGCCGAGCGCTAAAAATTTCAATTAAATCAAAGACTTAGAGGCGTATTCTGAGAAAATATTAGCCAAAAATGCTATCTAAATGAAGTACTTAGAGGTCACTATGAAGGTGATACTTCAAATGATTCGGCGCTGGGGTGGCTGGTGAAGGGTGCCGCTCCGGTGCGGGTGGCCGGATGGTTTTGCAGAAGTAGGGTCCGTGGCCCACTTTGCATACGAATCCGTATCTCTAGGTGTAAATACTAGGTATTTTTCGAAAATTAGTACCTAAATAAAAGGCCTGAGTATCAATTTGGTGCGTCACACTGGCTATCTTCGCGGTGTCAATGCTGCCTGCGAACGAGCGTTGAACACGCCTTAGCCAACCCAAACCAACAGGAGACTGTGTATGAAATCGAAATTCCGCCTTGCCCTTGCGGCAACCCTGGTCACCGCGCTCTGGGGCACTTCGGCCAGCGCTGTCGAGCTGGTCATTGCCACCGTGAACAACGGTCACATGATCGAGATGGAAAAGCTCAGCAAGAACTTTGAAGCCGCCAACCCAGGTATAACCCTGAAATGGGTCACGCTGGAAGAGGGCGTTTTGCGCCAGCGCGTGACGACGGACATTGCCACCAAAGGCGGCCAGTTCGACGTGATGACCATCGGTATGTACGAGACGCCCATCTGGGGCAAAAAAGGCTGGTTGACCGAGCTCAAGGGCGACGCCAGCTATGACGCCGATGACATCCTGCCCGCGATGCGCAACGGGCTGAGCGTGGACGGCAAGATGTACGCCGCGCCTTTCTATGGCGAAAGCTCCATGCTGATGTACCGCAAAGACCTGACCGACAAAGCCGGCATCAAGTTTGCTGACCGTCCCACCTGGAATGATGTGCGCGATGCGGCCGCCAAAATCCACGACCCGAAGAATGGCGTGTACGGCATTTGCCTGCGCGGCAAGCCGGGCTGGGGTGACAACATGGCTTTCCTGTCCACCATGGCCAACAGTTTTGGCGCACAGTGGTTTGATATGTCCTGGAAGCCACAGCTCGAATCCAAGCCCTGGAAAGAGGCCGTTACCTTTTATGTCGACCTGCTGACCAAATACGGCCCTCCCGGATCGTCGGCCAATAGCTTCAACGAAATTCTGGCGCTTTACAACGAAGGCAAGTGCGGCATGTGGATTGACGCGACCATCGCAGCGTCTTTCATCACCGACCCCAAGCAGTCCAAAGTGGCTGACAAAGTGGCTTTCGCCCAAGGTCCTTACAGCGTGACACAAAAGGGTGCGAACTGGCTGTGGGCCTGGGCGCTGGCGATTCCGGCGGGAACCAAAAACGCCGATGCGGCGCAGAAGTTCGTGAGCTGGGCGACATCCAAGGACTACATCAACCTGGTCGCTAAGACCAATGGTTGGGCACGCGTTCCAACCGGTACCCGCAAGTCGACCTATGCCAACCCGGAGTTCCAGAAAGCGGCTGTCTTTGCTGCTGCTGAAAAAGCCGCGATTGACTCGGCCAACCCCAACGACAGCACTTTGCCCAAATCTCCCTACGTGGGCGTGCAGTTCGCGGCTATTCCGGAGTTCCAAGCGATCGGTATCGCCGTGGGTCAGCAAATGAGTGCGGCTCTGTCCGGCAAAACAACGGTGGACGCTGCGTTGAAGGCCTCGCAAGTGGCGGCCGATCGTGAAATGAAGAAGGGCGGCTACTACAAGTAAGCCGTCAAGTCTGGGCGATCACCGGTCGGGTGATCGCCCAGACTGTGGGGTGTCGGCACGCGCGTGTCGGCACCTTTTCCTTCGGGCAACTGTCTTCCCCGCATCAATCCCATGAACCGCCTGCTGCCCCGCCTATTGCTGACGCCTGCTGTGGCCACGCTGCTGCTGTGGATGCTGGTTCCCCTGGTGATGTCGGTGTATTTTTCGGTGATCCGCTACAACCTGATGCAGCCGGATCAGACCGGTTTTATCGGTTTCGAGAATTTTGAATATTTCCTCACCGACCCCTCGTTTACGGTGGCGGTGCTCAACACCATCTGGCTCTTGGGCAGCGTGATCGTCATCACGGTCGTGATGGGCGCTTCGCTGGCCTTGTTGATTGATGACGCTTTTCCCGGCCGTGCGGCAGTGCGCTTGTTGTTGATCTCGCCTTTTTTTGTGATGCCAACCGTGAATGCACTGTTGTGGAAGCACATGATGATGCACCCCATCTATGGGGCGTTGGCGCAGGTGTGGATTTTTTTTGGCGCCACGCCGCTGGAGTGGTTGAGTGACTTTCCGTTGGGCTCGATTGTCATCATGGTCGCTTGGCAGTGGTTGCCTTTTGCCACACTGATTTTCATGACGGCGCTGCAAAGCATGAACCGCGAACAGTTAGAAGCTGCGCGCATGGACGGTGCGACTTATCTGCAACAATTGCGCTACCTCTACATCCCGCACCTGGGCCGCTCGATTGCGGTAGTGGTGATGATTGAGATGATTTTTCTGCTGAGTGTGTTCGCCGAGATTTTTACGACCACCGGCGGCGGTCCGGGTGATGCCAGCACCAATGTGGCCTTCTTGATTTTCAAACAGGCGCTGCTGAATTTTGACGCTGGCGTGGCCTCCGCAGGGGCCTTGTTTGCGGTGCTCCTGGCCAATATCGCCGCGGCATTTTTGATCCGCCTGGTGGGCCGTAATCTGGAAACCTGACCATGGCCAAACGCTCCGCTTATCCACCGGCGCTGATTGCCCGTACGCTGATCGCGTGGCTGGTCACGCTGGTGCTGTTTTTCCCGCTGGGCTGGCTCATTCTGACCGCGTTCAAGACCGAGCTGCAGGCGATTGCGGTGCCGCCGCTGTTGCTGTTCATGCCTACGCTGGACAACTTCCGCGAAGTGCAGGAGCGCAGCGACTACCTGCTCTACGCGCGCAACTCGCTGATTACCAGCGTGGTCTCCACGGTGATCGGCTTGTTGATTGCCGCGCCGGCCGCGTATTCCATGGCTTTCTTCAAAGGCCGCCACACCAAGAACATTTTGATGTGGATGCTCTCGACCAAGATGATGCCCGCTGTGGGCGCACTGGTTCCGATTTATGTGCTGGCCCAGCAAGCCGGTCTGCTCGATACCCGAACCGGCCTGATCATCATCTTCATGCTCTCCAACCTGCCCATCATGGTCTGGATGCTGTACTCGCACTTCAAGGACATTCCGCATGAAATCCTGGAGGCTGCGCGCATGGATGGGGCCAACCTCTGGCAGGAGTTTTACCGCGTGACCCTGCCTTTGGCGTTGGGCGGCCTGGCCTCTACCGGTTTACTGTGTTTGGTGCTGAGTTGGAACGAGGCGTTCTGGAGTCTGAATTTGAGCTCTGCCAAGGCCGGTACCTTGGCCACGTTGATCGCCAGTTACTCCAGCCCCGAAGGCCTGTTCTGGGCCAAGCTCTCTGCCGCCTCGCTGATGGCGATTGCGCCTATTGTGGTGTTTGGCTGGTTCAGCCAGAAGCAATTGGTGCAAGGTCTGACCTTTGGCGCAGTCAAGTGAATTTTGTGTCATACCTACCTTTCGATTGAAGCCCGTCCATGTCTTACCTCCAACTGCGCGGCATTGAAAAACAGTTTGGCGCGCTGCGCGTCATCCAAGGCATTGATCTGGAAATTCAGCGCGGCGAATTTGTGGTGTTTGTCGGGCCTTCCGGTTGCGGCAAATCAACGCTTCTGCGCCTGATTGCCGGCTTGGAGCAAACCGATGCCGGCAGCGTGATGCTCGACGGGCGCGACATCACCGAAGCCCCCTCCAGCCAGCGCGATCTGGCCATGGTGTTCCAGAGCTACGCCTTGTACCCGCACATGAGCGTCTTTGAGAACATGAGTTTTGCCCTCAAGCTGGCCCATGTGCCACTCGATCAAATCCGTGAGAAGGTGGAGCGCGCCGCGCACATCCTGAACCTCACGCAGTACCTGCAACGCACACCCAAAGAGCTCTCGGGCGGACAGCGTCAGCGTGTGGCGATCGGGCGCGCCATCGTGCGTGCGCCCAAGGTTTTTTTGTTTGACGAGCCGCTGTCCAATCTGGACGCCGCCCTGCGCGGGCAGACCCGCATCGAGATTGCCAAACTCCACCGCGACCTGGGTGCCACCACGGTTTACGTCACCCACGACCAGGTCGAGGCGATGACCTTGGCTGACCGGGTGGTGGTGCTGCGTGATGGCCGCATTGAGCAAGTGGGAACACCGCTGGAGCTGTATGACCGGCCGGCCAACCAGTTTGTCGCCCAGTTCATTGGCACGCCGCAAATGAATATCGTGGCCGCGTCGCAGGCGGCTGAACTGTTGCAGGCCACCGGCCTGACCGTGCCACCGGGTGGAGCCATCGGCCTGCGTCCCGAACATCTGCAGATGCGCCCCCCGGGCCAGGGCCAGTTGCAGGCCCGCGTGGAGCTGATTGAGGCACTGGGGGCTGAAACGCTGGTGTACGTCAGCACCTCGGCTGGCGTGCAACTGGTCGTGCGCCAGAACACCCGCAGCCCCTTGCAGGTGCACGCTCAGACCGGACTGGATATCGACGCCGACGCCGCCCATCTCTTTGACGCCCGGGGCCATATCAGCCGCGCAGGCCGTACCCCTTCCCCTTGAACCCAGCCACTATGCCACCCACTGCCACACCGCTCACCATGCTCCATCTGGGGCTGGGCTCTTTCCACCGCGCCCACCAGGCCGTGTATTTGCATCAACTTCACGCCAGTGGAGACCACCGCTGGACGCTGGCCGGGGGCAATATCCGTGCGGACATGCAGGACACGATTGCCGCACTGGCCGCGCAAAATGGGAGCTACACCCTGGAGACCGTCACCCCGCAAGGGAAGCGTAGCTACACCCGCATCAGTTCCATCAGCCGCGTCATCCCCTGGGACGCGCAGCTCAGCGGTCTCGTGGCTACCGGCGCGCAGGACAGCACGCGCATCATCTCTTTCACCGTCACCGAAGCCGGTTACTACCTGGACAGCAAAGACCGCCTGGACCTGGGATTTGCGGATCTGCAAGCCGATCTGGACGCAGCCCGCGCCGGGCGGCCGGGTTGCACGATTTATGGGGCGCTGGTGGCTATTCTGCGGGCGCGTATGGCCGCCAGTTCGGGTCCGGTGACGCTGCTCAATTGCGACAACCTGCGGCACAACGGTGAGCGGGCCCGCGCAGGCTTGCTGCAGTTCATTGATTTGCTGGGTGATGTGCCGCTGCGTGACTGGGTGGAGCGCAACACTGCGAGCCCCAACGCCATGGTGGACCGCATCACGCCCCGCCCGACCGCCGCGGTGCGCGAGCGGGTCGCCGCTGCAACCGGAGTGGACGATCCGGCGGCGCTGATGGGCGAGAGCTTTATCCAGTGGGTGATTGAAGACAAGTTCATTGCCGGGCGGCCGGCGTGGGAAGAGGTCGGGGTGGAGATGGTGGCGTCGGTTCAGGCCTATGAGGAAGCCAAAATCCGCCTGCTCAACGCCAGCCACAGCTGCATTGCCTGGGCCGGTACCCTGGTGGGTTACACCTACATCCATGAGGGCACGCAAGACCCGCAGATCCGCCGCTTCGCCTTCGATTACGTGACCGACGACGTGATACCCGTTCTGGATACACCCGAGCACCCCAGCCCCATCAACTTGCCGCAGTACCGCGACGTGGTGCTGGACCGTTTTGCCAATCCGGCGATTGCGGATACCAACCAGCGCGTGGCCATGGATGGCTTCTCGAAAATCCCGGGCTTTATTGCACCTACTATCCGCGAGCGCTTAGCGCGCGGGGAGGGTATTGCGAGCGTGGCCATGCTGCCGGCGCTGTTTCTGGCCTATTTGCAGCGCTGGCACGCGGGCGCTATCGCCTATACCTACCAGGACCAGGCTATGGACCCCGCCGTTGCGCATGCGATCTGCGCCAGCGCCGACCCGGTACAGGCTTTTTGCGCCGACACCACGCTGTGGGGGGCTCTGGCCGGCGACCCGCGTTTGCGCGAAGGGGTATCGCAGGCCTTCGGGCGGGTGCAATCATTGATGAATAGGATAAGTCCATGAGTGAACGTTTGAAGGGCAAACATGCCATCCTGACCGGTGCCGCCGGTGGCATTGGCTTGGCTGTCGCAACAGCCTATCTCGCGCAAGGGGCGCGTTGCACGGTTGCGGATCTGGGAGGGCAGCCCACGCCGGAGTTGGCCGCGCTGATGGCACGCCACCCCGATACCCTGGCCTATGTACCCACCGATGTGCGGCACATGCAATCAATTGATGCTTTGCTGGTTGCGGCACAGGCACGCTTCGGGCCGGTCACCACGCTGTTTAACAACGCCGCAATTTTTGACATGGCGCCGCTGCTGCAAAGCGACGAGGCGATGTACGACAAGCTGTTTGCGGTCAACGTCAAGGGCGCATTTTTTGTGATGCAAAAGGTGCTGGCGCAGATGGTGGAGACCGGTGTTGCGGGCGGCAGCGTGATCAATATGGCCAGCCAGGCGGGCCGCAGGGGTGAGGCGCTCGTGTCGCATTACTGCGCCAGCAAAGCCGCCATCATCAGCTACACCCAAAGTGCCGCGCTGGCCATGGCGCCGCACAAAATCCGGGTCAATGGCATTGCTCCCGGGGTCATCAATACCCCCATGTGGGCGCACGTGGACAGCCTGTTCGCAAAATACGAAAACCTGCCCGTTGGCGAAAAGAAGAAACGGGTGGGCCTGGCGGTACCGTTGGGCTACATGGGGGATCCGACCGACATTTGCGGAGCCGCTGTATTTCTGGCGAGCGACGATGCCGCTTACATCACCGCCCAGACCCTCAACGTCGATGGCGGCAGCGTCATGTCATAAGTGCCCCGCCCGTGCCGACCAAACCGCGCCAACTAAGCCCTGAGCTGGAGCACGACTATGTGCGCTCGCCTGAGCTGGGTTATGAGCGGCCGGAGGAGGTCGGTATCGTGCGCTGCCTGTCCCATGGTTTCCCTACGCCCTTGGCGCGCTGGCACTACCATGACGAATACGAGCTGCATCTGATCACGGCGACATCGGGCAAAGCCTTTGTGGGGGATTGGATAGGCCAGTTCCAGCCCGGACATCTGGTGCTCACGGGCCCGCGCTTGCCGCATAACTGGATCAGCATGGACTTGCCTGATGGCGGCGTGGCCGAGCGTGATCTGGTGATCCAGTTCCCGCATGAGCCGATTGAGCAGAGCAGCCGTGCGATACCGGAGCTGCGCTCCGCATTGCCCTTGTTGGAGCGGGCCCGCCACGGCATCGAATTTTTTGATATGGGCGCCAAAGCGCAGCTGTACTGGCAGCGTATCAAGACGACACAAGGCCTTGCGCGGTTTGCAGTGTTCTGTGAATTTCTCAATGAGCTAGCGCGCTGCAGCGAATACCGCCTGCTGTCGACTGCGCAGATCCAGAGCGTGGATAATGATGCGCAGCTGGATCAGATCAACGCGATTCTGGGTCGCATCACGGGGCAGTTCGGTGACATCCTGTCCGCTGCGGATCTGGCTGAGGAATTCGGTATGAGCGAGAGCCGCTTCTCGCGTTTTTTCCGCCGCGCAACCGGCAATACGTTCACTGATTTTGTGAACCATGTGCGCATCAACCGGGCTTGCCAGTTACTGACCGCATCAGACCAGCAGATCACTGCGATTGCGTTTGAGGTCGGCTTCAACAACCTGGCCAATTTCAACCGCCGGTTTCTCGATATCAAAGGGATGACCCCGCGCGACTACCGTCGCCAGGGCGCCAAGTTGTTCAACGCCTGAGTGCCTCGGCGGTTGCGGGGGCCGCCCATTCAGCCCGCATCTGCGCTTCAATCGCATCAATTTTGGCCAGAATTTCCGCCCGGCCGCGTTCGGACACACCGGCCGGCGCCACCGCTTCAGTCAATGCGGGTGTTGCTGTCGAAGCGGTCGATGGCTTACGCAGCTGCGCCAATTCGGCCTTGCGCAGTGGGTGGATATCGGTCAAGGCCACCTGGGGTGCTGTGCTGACGTTCAGTCGCCAAACATCTTCTGCTTGAGTTCACGGCGCTGCTGCGCTTCCAGCGACAGCGTAGCGGTGGGACGGGCCAGCAAGCGGCCTACGCCTATGGGCTCTCCGGTTTCATCGCAGTAGCCGTATTCATTGGCGTCGATGCGGCTGATCGCCTGTTCAATCTTCTTCAAAAGTTTGCGCTCGCGGTCCCGGGTGCGCAATTCCAAAGCGTGCTCTTCTTCAATCGTGGCGCGGTCAGCCGGATCGGGCATGACCGAGGTGTCCTCACGCAGGTGCTCGGTGGTTTCGCCGGCATTGCTCAAGATGCCGTTTTTCAGCGCCACCAGTTTGAGACGGAACGCGGTCATTTGGACGTCGTTCATGTATTCCGAATCGGGCATGGCAATCAGTTCGTCATCGCTCAAGTCGCC
>CANFTU010000014.1 GCA_947450005.1 Comamonadaceae bacterium
CACGACGCCGCGTTGGCCAGTTACAGCCAGCTAATTGCCTTGCATCCCGACTATGCCCGCGCCTACGTGAACAAAGGCCTCGTATTGCACGATATGGGCTCCCTGTCTGAGGCCATTTCCCAATTTGATGCAGCGCTGCGAATCCAGCCCGGCATGGGCGAGGCGTATTGGAACAAGGCACTGGCCTTGCTCACCTTGGGCGACTACCGCGCCGCGTGGCCGCTCTATGAATGGCGCTGGATCAACTACAGCACGACGCCGCCATCGTCCGACACCCCGCCACCCATTTGGGATGGCAGCACCCCGCTTGCGGGTAAGCGCATCCTGGTTCAATGCGAGCAGGGCTTGGGGGATACGATTCAATTCTGCCGCTACCTGACCTTGATCGCGGATCAGGGCGCAGAAGTCATCTTCGAGGCGTACGGGCCTTTAGCTGGTTTGATGCAGTCGCTTGCAGGGGTCGCACAAGTCATACCGCACAACACGCCCTGCGATAACGTGGATTACCGCGTGCTTGTGATGAGCCTGCCGATGATCTTCGGGACCACCGTGGAGACAATACCCGTCCACGAACGCTACCTGATCGCACCACCTGACGCCGTGCGCAAGTGGTCCGGTCGCCTGGAGCCTCGGCAGCGGATACGCGTTGGTCTGGTCTGGCGGGGCAGCCCAAGCCACCAGGACGATCGCAAAAGAAGTCTGCCGCTGGACCTGCTGCTCGACCATCTGCCACCAGATTGTGACTATGTGAGTTTGCAATACCAACCCAGCGCGAGCGAGCAAGCGAGGCTGGCGCAACACGGCGTGATCGACCTCACCCGCGACATCGTGGATTTTTCGGATACAGCGGCCTTATGCGCGCAACTGGACCTGGTGATTTCGGTGGACACCAGCGTGGCCCACTTAAGCGGGGCACTGGGGATTCCTTGCTGGATCCTGGTGACCCACAGCGCGGATTGGCGTTGGCTGGTGGATCGTAGCGACTGCGTGTGGTACCCGAAAACACGCATTTACCGCCAGCTTGCAGCAGGCAATTGGGACTCCGCGATGCGGGCTGTAGCCCGCGATTTGCTCACGCAGCGCTAGTGGGCTGCACCCCGTAGCGTTCACGATACGACTGCACCCGCGCCCGGTGCGAACCCATGGCGTCGCCGCTCTGGGTTTGCAAATAGCTCAGTAAATCATCCAGCGTTGCAATCGCGCAGACCTGCAGGCCCAGCGTTTGTCGCACGTACTGCACCGCGCTGTAGGGTACATCGCGGATGGATCCATCGGGCTGTTTTTCGGTAGCCATCTCTTGACGGTCCAGCGCAATCGCAACCGCATGCGGGATAGCGCCTGCAGCCTGGATGAGGGCGATGGACTCGCGCGCAGCAGTGCCGGCGCTCATCACGTCATCCACAATCAAGACGCGGCCCTTGAGGGGCGCACCGACCAGTGAACCCCCTTCGCCATGGTCTTTGGCTTCTTTGCGGTTGTAGGCGAATGGCACGTTGCGACCCAGGCGCGCGAGCTCGACCGCAACCGCCGCACCCAAGGGAATGCCTTTGTACGCCGGCCCAAAAAGCATGTCGAATTCCACACCACTGGCGAGCAAGGCCTGCGCATAAAACTGCGCCAGACGTCCGAGCTTCGCGCCGTCGTCGAACAAGCCTGCATTGAAAAAATATGGGCTCAGCCGCCCGGCTTTGGTCGTGAATTCGCCAAAGCGCAAAACGCCGGCTTGGACCGCGAACGCGACAAAGTCGTGTGCATTGCGGTCATTGGACTGGGTCGGGGCAGCGGATGGATGGTTGGCCATTGGGGAATGCGCTGCCCGGCGCATACCGAGGCAACAGAAGAATAAGTGCGCGTAATTGTATTTGCCGCGGCCAGACATTGGCTTCCTGTATCTTCCGGCTTCGGACTCGACAGCGGGTCGCATATTTTCTGGAGACACGCGTGTTCACCCTTACCAGCCTCAATCTCAACGGCATCCGCTCGGCCACCACCAAGGGCCTGGAATCTTGGTTAGAAAGGCACGCCCCTGACGCGCTGTGCGTGCAAGAGGTCAAAGCACAAGCACCCGACGTGGCAGGTAAGTTTGAGATGCTGGCCGGCTTGCAGGGCCACTTTCATTTTGCGGGCAAAAAGGGCTATTCAGGGGTGGCGGTGTATACCCGACATGCGCCCAGCGATGTGTTGGTGGGTTACGGGTCGGCAGAATTTGATGCCGAGGGACGCTACCTGGAATTGCGCTTTGATACGCCGGCACGCAAGCGCTCCATCATCAGCGCGTATTTCCCCAGCGGTTCGTCGGGCGAGGAGCGTCAGGAGGCCAAGTACCGGTTTCTCGATAGCTTCTACCCCCACTTGCAGGCGCTGAAGGCGCAACGCGAGTTCGTGCTTTGCGGCGACATCAATATTGCACACCAAGAGATTGACCTGAAGAACTTCAAGGGCAACAAAAACAACTCCGGCTTTTTGCCGCAAGAAAGGGCATGGATGAGCAAGCTGCTGTCGGAGGCCGGCATCGTGGACGTGTACCGCCAACTTGAGCCAACGGCAACCGACGCGGCCTACACCTGGTGGAGTAACCGGGGGCAGGCCTATGCGAAGAACGTGGGCTGGCGGCTGGATTACCACCTCGCCACGCCGGTGCTGGCCAGCGGCGCGCGCACCCATGCCGTCTACAAAGACCAGCGTTTCTCGGACCATGCGCCACTCACGATAGGGTACGACTGGTCGCTCGCATGACGGTACCGCTACCCAAGTTCGTCACCGGCTCCATCCTGCGCCATGTGCTGACCATGACGGCTGCCAGCTCGGTAGGGCTGGCAGCGATGTTCGCCGTGGACATCGTGAGCCTCTTCTATATCTCGCTTCTGGGGCGGCCTGCGCTGACGGCGGCGATCGGCTACGCGGGCACGCTGCTGTTTTTTGTCAGTTCGCTGTCCATCGGCTTGTCGATCGCTTGTTCGGCGCTGACATCGCGCGCCCTGGGCGCCGGGGAACGCGCGCATGCACGCTTGCTGGCCGGTTCATCCCTTGTGCTGATGCTGGCGTGCATGCTGACAGTCGCGCTGCTGCTCTGGCCGCTGCTGGGCGATTGCCTGACCCTGCTCGGCGCCCACGGTGACACCCATGCCCTGGCCCTTCGCTACGCACGACAGGTCTTGCCGACCGCGCCCTTGATCGGGATGGGCATGTGCTGCAGCGCCCTGCTGCGGTCTGTAGGCGATGCGCGCGGGGCGATGGGGCTCACTCTCTTCAGCGGCGCAGCAAGCGCCATGCTGGATCCACTGTGCATTTTCGGATTTGGCTTGGAACTCGATGGCGCCGCTCTGTCGCAATGGTGCGCGCGATCCGCATTGGTCGCACTCGGCCTATGGATGGTGGTGAAAAAGCACGATCTGCTGCGGCTGCCGACTCGCGCGGTGGTAAGGGGCAACCTGCCAGCCTTTCTGGCTATCGGCCTACCGGCAGTTTTGACCCAAATTGCCACGCCTGTGGGCAATGCGTTCGTGACACACGCGATCGCGCCTTTCGGTGACGGTGCTGTCGCGGGGTGGTCGGTGGTGGTGCGGCTGATTCCGGTGGCGTTTGTGGTTTTGTTTGCGCTCTCCGGCGCCATCGGGCCTATCGTCGGCCAGAACCTGGGCGCACGGCGTTTTGACCGCTTACGCCAGACGCTGCGGCAAAGCCTGGCAGTCGTGCTTGTCTATGTGGCCTGTGTCTGGCTCTTACTTGCGCTCGGAGCCAACTTGATTGCGGATGCATTCGGAGCGCAGGGAGAAGCACGGGAGGTGATTGTGTTTTTCTGCCGCTTTGTGGCCGGTAGTTTTGCATTCAATGGCGCGCTGTTTGTCGCCAACGCAGCCTTTAATAACCTGGGCTTTGCGTTCTATTCCACGGCATTGAATTGGGGCCGTGCCACACTGGGTGTGGCGCCCTTTGTATGGGTAGGCGCAACGCTGGGTGGCACGCACGGCATCATGGCCGGCTATGGACTGGGCGTCGTCGGCTTCGGCGCCATCGGCATCTGGCTGTGCTTCAGAACCTTGGATCGTCTGGCTGAGCAAGCGGTCTGAGCGGTGCGGCGTAAGCCGAGTCTCCATGCAAAAGGCCAACCCGGGGGTTGGCCTTTTGTAATGCGGGACACCGCATCTGTTTGGTTGCGCGAGTAGGATTTGAACCTACGACCTTTGGGTTATGAGCCCAACGAGCTACCAGGCTGCTCCATCGCGCGGTAAGGGGTTGATTCTACTTCACTTAAGCCGCATCAACGGCTGCTTCTGCGGTGTTATCGGTGCGCTCGACCAATTCAACCAAAGCCATGGGCGCGTTGTCGCCCACGCGGAAACCCATCTTCAAAATGCGGGTGTAACCACCTGGGCGTGCTTTGAAACGTGGGCCCAACACATCGAACAATTTGGTTACGCTGTCGCGGTCGCGCAGGCGGTCAAATGCCAGGCGGCGGTTGGCTACCGTAGCCTCCTTGGCCAAAGTGATCATGGGCTCCACGACGCGGCGCAACTCTTTGGCTTTGGGCACCGTGGTTTTGATGGCTTCGTGCTCGATGAGCGAATTCATCATGTTGCGCAGCATCGCGAGGCGGTGGGAGGAGGTTCGGTTCAGCTTGCGCAGTCCGTGTCCGTGACGCATGGTTTCTTCCTTTGCTTATCGTGAACGGGCAGCCGTATCAGGTACTGCCCGGTGCGACGCGCCCTGAAAGGGCAACGCCACTTTGGGGTTACAAATTAACGCTTGTCCAAGGCCGCAGGTGGCCAGCCATCCAATTTCATCCCCAAGGTCAGGCCGCGCGACGCGAGGACTTCCTTGATTTCGTTGAGCGATTTACGACCCAGATTCGGGGTCTTGAGCAGCTCGTTCTCGGTGCGCTGGATCAGGTCACCGATGTAATAAATATTCTCTGCCTTGAGGCAGTTGGCCGAACGCACGGTGAGCTCGAGCTCGTCCACGGGGCGCAGCAGAATGGGGTCGAAGTTCGTGTTGCTACGGGTCGGCGCGCTGGTGAACGCATCGAGCTCGCCACCCTCCAGTTGCGCGAACACGGCGAGCTGCTCCACCAAAATCTTGGCCGATGCACGCACAGCGTCTTCGGCGCTCAGAGCACCGTTGGTTTCGATGTCAACAATCAACTTATCCAGATCCGTACGCTGCTCAACACGGGCGGCTTCCACGGTGTAGCTGACACGCTTCACCGGCGAAAACGATGCGTCCAGAATGATGCGGCCGATCGATTTATTCGGCTCATCGGCATGACGGCGAACCGAACCGGGCACATAGCCGCGGCCCTTTTCGACCTTGATCTGCATATCGAGTTTGCCACCCTTGGACAGATGCGCGATCACATGATCCGGGTTGACGATCTCCACGTCGTGGGGCGTTTGCATGTCAGCAGCCGTGACCACGCCTTGGCTGTCCTTGCGCAGGCTGAGGGTCACTTCGTCGCGGTTGTGCAACTTGAATACCACGCCCTTGAGGTTCAACAAAATGTTGACCACGTCCTCTTGCACGCCTTCGATCGAAGAGTACTCATGCAACACGCCGGCGAAGTTCACTTCGGTGGCGGCATAGCCCGGCATAGAAGACAACAATACGCGGCGCAGCGCATTACCCAGCGTGTGGCCGTAGCCGCGCTCGAAAGGCTCCAAAGTCACTTTGGCGCGGTTGGCGCTGACTTGTTCAACGTTAATTGTTTTGGGTTTCAATAAATTACTGTGCATTCCAACTTCCTCTCAATACCCCCGACTCGTTACATCGGTAAGGCCGGTGAAGCACCCCAATTGCAGAAATCCGCAGCTGGGGGACAAATTCAGACTCCCGCTGACGATTAGCGTGAGTACAACTCAACAATCAGCGATTCGTTGACATCCACCGCGAACTGATCGCGATCAGGAACGCTCTTGAAAACACCCTCAGCTTTGTCGGTGTTTACATCGACCCAGGAAGGAAAGCCAACCTGTTGGGCCAGCTGCAAAGCCTCGACGACCCGGTTTTGTTTTTTGGACTTTTCACGCACCGCCAACACGTCACCGGCCTTGACCATGTAAGACGGGATGTTGACCGACTTGCCGTTCACGGTGATCGCCTTGTGGGACACCATCTGCCGCGCTTCGGCACGTGTCGAACCAAAGCCCATGCGGTACACCACGTTATCGAGACGCGACTCCAGCAAAGACAGCAGGTTCGCGCCGGTGTTGCCACGGCGGCGGTCAGCCTCCGCGAAGTAGCGGCGGAACTGGCGCTCCAGAACGCCGTACATGCGTTTGACTTTTTGCTTTTCGCGCAACTGGATACCGAAATCAGAAGTACGCGCACCGGATGTGCGGCCATGCTGACCGGGCTTGGAATCAAACTTCGCCTTGTCCCCAATGGCGCGGCGTGCGCTCTTGAGGAACAAGTCGGTGCCTTCACGGCGTGATAGTTTGGATGTAGGACCTAAATAACGTGCCACTTGAACTTCCTTAGTATGTCAACTACCGCCCCCATTCAGGGCGGGAGCCAGATGTCGAAACACCTGGCGGTGGGCCTGACGGATTTAAATACGACGGCGCTTTTGAGGGCGGCAGCCGTTGTGGGGAACGGGAGTTACGTCCGCAATCATGTTGATGCGGATCCCCAGCGCAGCGAGTGCGCGCACCGAAGACTCACGGCCGGGGCCGGGGCCTTTGATTTCAACATCCAGATTCTTGATGCCCTGCTCCACAGCAGCGCGACCGGCCACTTCGGACGCGACCTGCGCGGCGAAAGGAGTCGACTTGCGTGAACCCTTGAAGCCTTGGCCGCCCGAAGAGGCCCAGGCCAAAGCATTGCCCTGGCGATCGGTGATCGTGATGATGGTGTTGTTGAACGAGGCATGCACGTGTGCGATGCCGTCCGATACATTCTTACGGACCTTCTTGCGAACGCGCTGCGCAGCGCTATTGGATGGTGCTTTTGCCATTTGTCAGTCCGATCTATTTCTTCAGGGATGCAGCCGATTTACGCGGGCCTTTACGGGTCCGGGCATTGGTGCGGGTACGCTGTCCGCGCATGGGCAGGCCACGACGATGGCGGAAACCGCGGTAGCAACCAATGTCCATCAAACGCTTGATGTTCATGGTGGTTTCACGGCGCAGATCACCCTCAATGGTGAATAGCCCGATTTGCTCGCGCAACTTCTCGAGATCGGAGTCGCTCAAATCTTTAATTTTCTTGGAATAAGCGATACCGCAAGCTTCGCAAATTTTGCGTGCGCGGGGGCGACCGATTCCGAAAATCGCTGTCAATCCGATCTCAGAATGCTGATTCGGCGGGATGTTGATACCTGCGATACGTGCCATATGCTTCCTCTAAAACTTGTGCAATCAGCCTTGACGCTGCTTGTGGCGGGCATCCGCACAAATCACGCGAACTACGCCCTTGCGCCGGATAATTTTGCAATTGCGGCAAATCTTCTTTACCGATGCCGATACTTTCATACAAGGCTCCTACAAACAACTTCGATGAACCTGTGCCCCTGGGGCATCAGGATGATTTAAAACTGGCCTTCTTCAACAAGGACTCGTACTGCTGCGACATCAGGTAGTTTTGCACCTGCGCCATGAAGTCCATGGTGACCACCACAATAATTAACAGAGAGGTGCCGCCAAAGTAGAACGGCACGTTGTATTTCAAAATCAAAAATTCGGGCAACAAACAGACAAAGGTGATGTAAACCGCACCCGCCAGCGTGAGGCGCAACAAAATTTTGTCGATGTAGCGGGCCGTCTGATCGCCGGGACGGTAGCCAGGAATGAAGGCCCCGCTCTTCTTCAAGTTCTCTGCGGTTTCCTTGCTGTTGAACACCAAGGCCGTATAGAAAAAGCAGAAAAACACGATGGCGCTGGCATAGATCAACACGTAAATCGGTTGGCCGGGGCTCAAGGTCGCCGAAATGTCTTTGAGCCACGCCATGGACGGACCGGAGCTGAACCAGTTAGCCACGGTAGCCGGCAACAAAATGATTGAACTGGCAAAAATCGGGGGTATCACACCGGACATATTCAGCTTCAAAGGCAAGTGCGACGATTGCCCGCCATAGACCTTGTTACCGACTTGACGTCGTGCGTAATTCACCAGAATTTTCCGCTGGCCACGCTCAACAAACACAACAAAATACGTTACCAAGCCGACCACCACCACGATCAGCAGCGCCACAATGATGGACATCGCGCCGGTACGCACCAGCTCCAGTAAACCACCCACCGAACCGGGCAATCCAGCGGCAATACCGCCAAAGATCAAAATCGAAATTCCGTTGCCCAAACCGCGTTCGGTGATCTGCTCACCCAGCCACATCAAGAACATGGTTCCAGCGGTCAAGGTCACAACGGTGGTCAAACGGAAACCCAAACCCGGGCTCATCACCAAACCGGAGGACGACTCCAACGCCAAAGCGATTCCCAATGACTGGAACAAGGCCAAGCCAACGGTGCCGTAACGGGTGTACTGCGTGATCTTGCGACGGCCCGATTCGCCCTCTTTCTTGAGCTGCTCAAAGGTCGGGACCACATAACCCAGCAATTGGATGATGATGGACGCAGAGATATACGGCATGATGCCCAGAGCAAACACGGTAAAGCGCGACAGCGCACCACCGGAGAACATATTGAACAAGCTCAATATGCCGCCCTGCTGGCCTTTGAACAATTGCTGCAGCTGCTCCGGATTAATGCCTGGCACAGGAATGTGCGCACCCACCCGGTACACCACCAAAGCGAGCAGCAAAAAGACCAAGCGACGGCGCAAATCGCCGTACTTGTCCGCGCTGGCTCGGTTGGGGATGCTGCTTGCCACGGTGAAAACCTGTTAATTACTCAACGCTGCCGCCGGCCGCGACGATGGCGGCTTTGGCGCCGGCAGTTGCGCCGATTCCGCTCAAAACTACAGCACGGGAAATAGCACCGGTTTTGATGACTTTCACAACCTTGGTCATGTCGTTCACCAGGCCGTGTTGCTTCAGCGTCAGCATGTCCACTTTGTCGAGACCGAGTTGCTCCAGGGTCTTGAGCGTGATTTCTGCGTTGAACTGCAGGGACTGCGATTTGAAACCGCGCTTGGGCAAGCGGCGGTGCATAGGCATTTGACCGCCCTCAAATCCGACTTTATGGTAACCGCCGGCGCGGGATTTTTGGCCTTTGTGACCGCGACCTGCCGTCTTACCCAGGCCGGAGCCTATGCCGCGGCCAACACGGCGCTTGGCATGCTTGGCACCGGGTGCGGGTTGGATGCTGTTGAGTTCCATCATCAAGCCTTTAAAGAAGTTTGACCAGATAGCTGATCTTGTTGATCATCCCGCGCACTGCAGCCGTATCTTCGAGCTCGCTGACGCTGCCGATTTTGCGCAGACCCAAGCCGCGCACCGTTGCGCGGTGCGACTCTTTGCAGCCGATAGGGCTGCGTACCAACTGCACCTTGACGGTGGCATGCGTTGTTTGTGGTGTTGTCATGTCAGACCTCGATCAAACAAACAGTTCTTCGACCGACTTACCACGCTTGGCGGCGACTTCGGCGGGCGTCGTGGAAACCGAAAGCGCGTCCAGAGTGGCGCGAACCATGTTGTAGGGGTTGCTGGAGCCGTGGCTCTTGGCAACGATGTCGGTGATACCGACGACCTCGAAAACAGCGCGCATCGGTCCGCCGGCAATGATGCCGGTTCCCTTAGGCGCCGGGCTCATCATCACGCTGGCAGCGCCATGGTGACCCATCACCTTGTGATGCAGCGTGCCGTTCTTCAGGGAAACTTTGAGCATGTTCCTGCGGGCCTCTTCCATCGCCTTTTGAACGGCAGCAGGCACCTCTTTGGATTTGCCCTTGCCCATGCCGACGCGGCCATCGCCGTCACCGACCACTGTCAGGGCAGCGAAACCCAGAATACGACCACCCTTGACCACTTTGGTCACGCGGTTGATCGCAATCATCTTCTCGCGCAGACCGTCCTCAGGACCCTCGGTCTTCCCTTGCATTTTTGCTTGAACTTTTGCCATTGTGTATTCCGATCTGCTTAGAACTGCAAGCCTGCTTCACGCGCCGCTTCCGCAACCGCTTTCACGCGGCCGTGGTAAGCGAAACCGGAGCGGTCAAACGCCACTTTGTCGATTCCTGCTGCCTTGGCTTTTTCAGCAAGACGCTTGCCAATCATTTGCGCAGCGGCAACATTGCCACCTTTGCCGGAACCGCCCAATGCAGTGCGGACTTCGGCCTCTGCGGTTGAGGCGGTCGCCAGCACGCGACCGCCGTCGCCCGAAATGACCGAGGCGTAAATGTGCAAATTGGTGCGGTTGACCGTCAGGCGGGCAACGCCCTGCGAAGCGATCCGGATACGGGTCTGGCGCGAGCGGCGCAGACGTTGCTCTTTTTTCGTCAGCATGGTCCGGCTCCTTATTTCTTCTTGGTTTCTTTGATGGTGACTTTTTCATCCGCATAACGGATGCCCTTGCCTTTGTAGGGCTCAGGAGGACGCACATCGCGGATCTCGGCAGCGATCTGCCCTACGCGCTGGCGGTCAGCACCTTTGATAACGATTTCGGTCGGGGTGGGGGTCGCCACCGAAATGCCAACCGGCATGTCGATGTTCACCGGGTGCGAATAACCCACCACCAGATTGAGCTTGCTACCGGTTGCCTGGGCCTTGTAACCCACGCCCAACAGCGTCAGCTTTTTCTCGAAACCCTTCGTCACGCCAACAACCATGTTGTTGACCAACTGGCGCATCGTGCCGGTCATGGCATCGGCTTCACGGGATTCATTGGCCGGGGTGAAGTTCAGCTTGCCGCCTTCGTTGACCACATTAACCAGAGCATTGCGAATCAGGTGCAGCACGTTGGCCGAAGCCTTCACACTGATCTGGTCGTCTTTTATCGCCACTTCAACCCCTGCAGGGATGAGGACGGGTAATTTACCTACGCGAGACATGGTGATTTCCTCTCAGCAGATTTAAGCGACGACGCACAGGACTTCGCCACCTACGCCATTGGCGCGGGCTTTGCGGTCTGTCATCACGCCCTGGGGGGTTGTCACGATGGCCACGCCCAAACCGTTTTGCACGGTGGGGATGGCACCGGCGCCGCGGTACACGCGCAGTCCGGGGCGGCTCACACGCTCAATGCGCTCAATCACGGGACGCCCGGCGTAGTACTTCAGGGCAATTTCCAACTCGGCCTTACCGGCCTCGCCGGTCACCTTGAAGGAATCGATATAGCCCTCGTCCTTCAGGACCTGGACGATGGCGACTTTGACCTTGGAAGACGGCACCGAGACGCTTGTCTTAGCAACCATCTGCGCATTGCGAATGCGCGTCAGCAGGTCAGCAATGGGATCACTCATGCTCATATCAAATACTCCTGCGGCTTACCAGCTGGCTTTGACGATGCCGGGGATTTCCCCTGCAAACGCCATCTCGCGAATCTTGGCGCGAGCCAGGCCGAATTGTTGGAAGGTGCCGCGTGGACGACCCGTGATCGCACAACGGTTGCGCTGACGCGTCGGGTTGGCGTTGCGTGGCAGCTTTTGCAGCGCCAGGCGCGCTTGCATACGCTCTTCGTCGCTGCGCTTTGCGTCGCCCGCGATCGCCTTCAGCTCAGCATGCTTTTTCGCATACTTGGCAACCAGTTTGTCGCGCTTGAGTTCGCGCTCAATCAAAGCCATTTTTGCCATCGTGGACCTCAGTTCTTGAACGGAAAGCGGAAACCGGCCAAGAGCGCTTTGCACTCTTCGTCCGACTTTGCGGTGGTAGTGATGCTGATATTGAGTCCGCGCAGCGCGTCGACTTTGTCGTACTCGATTTCAGGGAAGATGATCTGCTCTTTGACGCCGATGTTGTAGTTGCCACGGCCATCGAATGCACGCCCGGAGATGCCGCGGAAGTCACGCACACGGGGCAGCGCAACGGTCACAAAACGATCCAGGAACTCATACATGCGCAAGCCACGCAGCGTGACCATGCAACCAATCGCCTGGCCTTCGCGGATTTTGAAACCAGCGATCGCCTTTTTGGACTTGGTGACGACAGGCTTTTGACCGGCAATCTTGGTCAAATCAGAGACCGCGTTTTCCATGATTTTCTTGTCAGCCACAGCCTCACTCACGCCCATATTGAGCGTGATCTTGGTAATGCGCGGCACCTGCATGGCCGAGGTGTAGCCGAACTTGGCCATCAGCTCAGGGGCTACTTTTTCGCGGAAGTGTTGTTGTAAGCGTGCCATCTCATGCCACCTTGATTTCTTCGCCGCTGGACTTGTACACGCGCACGCGCTTGCCGTCAGCCAGGGACTTGATACCCACGCGATCCGCCTTGCCGGTGGTCGCATTGAAAATTGCCACATTGGACTGATGGATCGGCATGGTCTTCTCAACAATGCCGCCGCTCACGCCCTTCATGGGATTCGGCTTGGTGTGTTTCTTAACCAGATTCACACCCTCTACCAGCACGTGCGAGTCGTCTTTGCGGGAACTGACAACGCCGCGCTTACCTTTGTCACGACCGGCAATCACGATGACCTGGTCGCCTGTACGAATTTTGTTCATGGCTTTTCCTTACAGCACTTCAGGCGCCAAGGACACGATTTTCATGAACTTTTCCGTGCGCAATTCGCGCGTCACGGGTCCGAAAATGCGCGTGCCGATGGGCTCCAACTTGGCATTCAGCAACACAGCTGCATTGCCGTCAAACTTCACCAAGGAGCCGTCGCTGCGACGGATGCCCTTGGCCGTCCGCACCACCACTGCACTGTAGACCTCGCCTTTTTTGACGCGTCCACGCGGCGCAGCTTCTTTGATGCTGACTTTGATGATGTCGCCCACGGTGGCGTAGCGGCGCTTAGAGCCCCCGAGCACCTTGATACAAAGGACGGACTTCGCGCCGGTGTTATCGGCGACTTCTAACCGAGATTCAGTCTGGATCATTTCATTTTCCCAACTTGCACCGCAAGCACAACACTTGCGATCAGTCTTGGGCCCGCTGCCTGCAACATGAACCACTCACATCACAGCCATTTGGGCAGATACTCCGCCAAGAATTCGAGCGAAGCCGGCGATTATGCATGACAAACCGCCGGTTTGGCGGGCTCGCGTCAAGGAATTTGCAAATATTTAGCGGCCAAGGCAGCTAAATCGTGCGGTCTGGGGTCGGCAATACCGCACCCTTGCATCACGGATGCAACCGAAGTTGCCGCATCCCGCGCAGCGGCGGCATCCAGAAACAGCAGCCGGCTGCGGCGCGCCAGCACGTCTTCCACCGTGCAAGCGTACTCATGCTCCACGGCAAACCGGACCCGTTGCGGGGTGAGCCCGGCCGGCCAAACCCCTCCTGGCTCTGGGTCAGACACTCCCGGGGATGGCGTCCCAGTTGTACCGGGGCCGTCCAGCAACACGGTCTGCGCGGATTGGCAGGGCGGCAACGGGGGCACAAGCCCATGCCCGACGCAGACTTGCAAGACATCCTGGGCCATGGCGCGGTAGGTTGTCCACTTCCCGCCGGTCACCGTCACCATGCCGCCCGGTCCGACCAAAATGGTGTGTTCCCGGCTGATCTTTTTGGTTTGTCCGGTGGATTCGCCACCGCTGCCATGGTCCGGCCGCACTAGCGGACGCAAGCCCACCCACAGGCTGCGGATGTCGGCGCGGGTCGGTGCAACAGCCAAAAATTTAGCGGCCTCCCGCAAAATGAAATCCACCTCTTCGTGCAAAGCAGCGGGTTCACGCTCGATGTGCTGGCGCGGCGTGTCGGTGGTCCCGAGAATGACTTTGCCCAGCCATGGCACAGCAAACAGCACCCGTCCGTCCGAGGTCTTGGGCACCATCAGCGCGGCATCCGAGCCCAGAAAACGCGCATCCACCACGATATGGATGCCTTGACTCGGTGCGACCAGCGGGGGCAGGTCGACCGGCTTGCCTGCCGCAGGCGGACTGCAAGCGGCATATTCCTGGCCGCGTAGCTGATCGACCCAGACGCCGGTGGCGTTGACCACGCAACGTGCCTTCACCGTAAAGCCTTCGCCGGTGAATGCCTCCGCACAGCGCAATCCCGCGACTTTGCCGTCCTCGATGAGCAGTTCTTTGGCGGCGCAGTAATTGACCAGCAGCGCGCCATGGGCTGCGGCGGTACGCGCGAGCGCAATCGCCAATCGCGCATCATCAAACTGCGCGTCCCAGTACAAAACGCCGCCACGCAAACCGGCAGCCCGTACCGCCGGAAGAAATTGCAGGGTCTGCGCGGCGCTCAAGATGCGTGTCGGGCCCAGCCCGGCGCTGCCAGCCAGCCAGTCATACAAGGTGAGGCCCGCGCCGTAAAAAGCGCGTTCCCACCAACGGATAGCGGGGATCACAAAGGCCAGGGGATGGGCCAGGCCCGGGGCAATGTGCAAGACGGTGGTGCGTTCATGCAGGGCTTCGCGCACCAGGCCAATATTGCCCTGGGCCATGTAACGGACACCGCCATGGAGCAGCTTGGTCGAGCGCGACGATGTGCCTTGCGCGAAATCGTGGGAGTCCACCAACACGACCGAGAGGCCGCGCTGCGCGGCGTCAAGTGCCAGGCCCAGGCCGGTGGCACCACCGCCCACAACCGCCATGTCGTAGACCCGCGGCTGGCGCAGCTGCGCGAGCGCGTTCTCTCGAACGGTTGGCAGGGGACTGGCGTTTTCGGACATGGCTATCCACACATCGCGCACGACAAAAGAATGGGGGCACCACCGCCCGCTGGTCACACCAGGACGGACGGTGGCGCGGTGAGTGCCTTGCCGGGCAACGGCAAGGCGCAGGGCTTAGCGAACCTTGCCGGCTTTCCACGCATTCAGGAGCGTGTCATAGGCAATGGTTTCACCCTTCGGCTTCTCGTTAGCCAACTTCTTCCATGGCGCACCCTTATCGCTCAGGTACTTGTTGGGGTCACCCTTGGGGTTCAGCTTGGGTGCGCACTTGGCCATACCGGCGCGCTCCAAACGGCCCATCACCTGGTCCATTTCCTCAGCCAGGTTGTCCATGGCGGCTTGCGGGGTCTTTTCACCCGTCACAGCCACTGCCACGTTCTTCCACCAGAGCTGGGCCAGCTTGGGGTAGTCGGGCACGTTGGTTCCAGTCGGCGTCCAGGCCACGCGGGCCGGGCTGCGGTAGAACTCCACCAGTCCGCCGAGCTTGGGCGCCATGTCGGTCATGGTTTTGGACTGGATGTCGCTCTCGCGGATAGGCGTCAGGCCGACCACCGTCTTCTTCAGCGAAGTGGTCTTGGCGGTCACGAACTGGGCGTAAAGCCATGCTGCAGCCACTTTGTTGGCGTCATGGTCTTTGAAGAAAGTCCATGAACCGACGTCCTGGTAGCCGTTTTGCATGCCTTGCTTCCAGTACGGACCGTTGGGGCCGGGAGCCATGCGCCATTTCGGTGTGCCGTCGTCGTTCACAACCGGCAGGCCCGGCTTGATCATGTCAGCCGTGAATGCGGTGTACCAGAAGATCTGCTGTGCAATCTGGCCTTGCGCAGGGACAGGACCGGCTTCGCCGAAGGTCATGCCGATGGCTTCCTTGGGCGAGTACTTCTTCATCCAGTCGATGTACTTGGTCAAAGCGTAAACAGCAGCGGGCGAGTTGGTCGCACCACCACGGGACACAGACGCACCAACCGGTGTGCACTTGTCAGCAGCCACGCGGATACCCCACTCGTCAACCGGCATACCGTTGGGGATGCCGATGTCGGCAGTACCAGCCATCGACAACCAGGCGTCGGTGAAACGCCAGCCCAGCGACGGGTCTTTCTTGCCGTAGTCCATGTGGCCATAAATTGGCTTGCCGTCAATGGTTTTGACGTCTTCGGTGAAGAAGGCGGCGATGTCTTCGTAGGCGCTCCAGTTGAGCGGCACGCCCAGGTCATAGCCGTACTTGGCTTTGAACTTGTCTTTCAGGTCCTGGCGTGCAAACAGATCGGCGCGGAACCAGTACAGATTGGCGAACTGCTGCGTGGGCAACTGGTACAGCTTGCCATCGGGTGCGGTGGTGAAGCTGGTGCCGATGAAGTCTTTGATGTCCAGACCCGGGTTGGTGTATTCCTTGCCTGCGCCGGTCATGTAGTCGGTCAGGTTCAAAATCTTGCCGTAACGGTAGTGGGTGCCGATCAAGTCGGAGTCGGAAATCCAACCGTCATAGATGGACTTGCCGGACTGCATCGAGGTCTGCAGCTTCTCAACCACGTCACCTTCTTGAATCAGGTCGTGCTTGACCTTGATGCCGGTGATTTCTTCAAAAGCCTTGGCCAGGGTCTTGGATTCGTACTCGTGGGTCGTGATGGTCTCGGAGACCACCGAAATTTCTTTCACCCCTTTGGCTTGCAATTTTTTGGCAGCCTCGATGAACCATTTCATCTCTTCGAGCTGCTTGTCCTTGCTCAGGGTAGAGGGCTGGAATTCGCTGTCAATCCACTTCTTGGCCGCTGCTTCATCGGCCCACGCGCTGTGTCCCAGTGCGCAGGCGATGGCGACGGTAATCGCTGTGTGCCTCAATTTCATGTCGTCTCTCCTCGATTAATGTGCCCCCTAAATCAGATGCTGTCACGACTCGAGGGGGCACCGAGCCGATCCAATGAAACAGAAAAATCAACCCTTTCGCATCACCACAATCAAGACAACCGCCGATACCAGCGTTGCAATCCAGATGGATGGCTCCGCCTCCAAAGACAGCCACTCGGTGATCCTTCCGGCCAGGCCAACAAAGCCCAGATGCACATATGCCGCGCACAACAAGCCGATAAACAAACGGTCGCCCCGCGTGGTCTCCATCGGCAGAAAGCCCTTGCGTGGTTCGGTGGGGGAACGGATTTCCCACATCGTCATACCCACCAGCATCAAACCGATGCTGCAAAAAAACACCGTCACCGGCAGCGTCCAGGCCATCCACTCAAACATGGCGACTCCTTGTCAAGGCACAGAGTGCGGTCATACGCGCCCCATAGCAAAGCCTTTGGCGATGTAGTTCCGCACAAACCAGATCACGATGGCTCCAGGAACAATGGTCAACACCCCGGCCGCCGCCAGGGTGGCCCAGTCCATGCCGGCGGCCGACACCGTGCGCGTCATGGTCGCCACAATGGGTTTGGCGTTGACGCTGGTCAGCGTGCGCGCCAGCAACAACTCGACCCAGCTGAACATGAAACAAAAGAACGCCGCCACGCCGATACCAGCCTTGATCAGCGGAATGAAAATGCGGATGAAAAACCGCGGGAAGGTGTAGCCGTCGATGTAGGCGGTCTCGTCGATCTCACGGGGAATACCGCTCATAAAACCTTCCAGAATCCACACGGCCAGCGGCACGTTGAACAGCAGATGCGCCATGGCCACCGCGATGTGCGTGTCCATCAACCCCACCGTGGTGTAAAGCTGGAAGAAAGGCAATAGAAACACCGCAGGCGGCGTCATGCGGTTGGTCAGCAGCCAGAAAAACACATGCTTGTCGCCTAGAAAACGGTAGCGCGCGAAGGCGTAGGCCGCAGGCAGCGCCACCAGCACCGAAATCACGGTGTTGATGGCCACGTAAATCATGCTGTTGATATAGCCGGAATACCAGGACTCGTCGGTCAAGATCGTGTGGTAGTTCTCCCAGGTGAAATGCTGCGGGAACAGGCTGAAACTGGCCACAATTTCGCCGTTGGTTTTGAAGGACATGTTCACCATCCAATACACCGGCAGCAGTGCAAAGATGATGTAGGCGATCAGAAAGATAGACCGCTTCTGGAAACGGGTTTCAGTCATGGCCACCCTCCTTGGACTGGGTTCCCACGCGCTGCATCCAGTTGAACAGCACAAAGCAGAGCAGCAAAATAATCAGGAAGTAAATCAGCGAGAACGCCGCCGCCGGCCCCAGATCAAACTGGCCCACCGCTTTTTGCGTCAGAAACTGCGAAAGAAAGGTAGTGGAATTGCCCGGACCGCCGCCCGTTAGCACAAAGGGCTCGGTGTAAATCATGAAGCTGTCCATGAACCGCAGCAGCACCGCAATCACCAAGACCCCGCGCATCTTGGGCAACTGCACGTACCAGAACACCGCCCACTTGCTGGCCCCGTCAATGCGCGCCGCCTGGTAATAGGCATCGGGAATCGCCCGCAGTCCCGCATAGCCCAGCAAGCCCACCAGTGGCGTCCAATGCCACACATCCATCAACAGCACCGTGAGCCAAGCGTGTGTGGCATTACCGGTGTAGCTGTAGTCGATGCCCATGCCCTGAAGCGCCGCACCCATGAGGCCAATGTCAGCTCGCCCGAAAATCTGCCAGATGGTGCCCACCACATTCCAGGGAATCAGCAAGGACAGCGACACCAGCACCAGCGTGGCCGAAGATTTCCAGCCCGTGGCCGGCATGGACAGCGCCAGCAGAATGCCCAGCGGAATCTCGATCAGCAGCACCGCGAGCGAAAACTGCATCTGCCGCCACAAAGCGCCATGCAATTCCTCGTCGCGCATGATGGCCGAGAACCACTCGGTACCCACGAAAATGCGCCGCTCGGGGGAGATGATGTCTTGCACCGAGTAATTGACCACCGTCATCAGCGGCAGGATGGCCGAGAAGGCCACACACAGCAGCACCGGAAGAATCAAAAACCAGGCCTTCTGGTTGACCGGTTTGGTGCTGTCGCTCATGCCACGATCTCCTCATTCCGGTAGAGGCAGGTTTTATCGCCCAGTACCTTGAACCACACCGTCTCACCCAAGGGTGTGCTGCCCGCGCCTGAGTCCAGGCGGGCCTTGACCAGATGGCCGTCGATGGTGGCGCTCCAGATGAAATGGGTACCCACGTCTTGCACCTGTTTGAGCACCATGGGCAAAGCCCCGGGGCTGTGGGGCGCTACGCGCTCGACAAACTCCGGACGGATGCCCAGCTTCAAATCACCGGCAGGCACGGTCTGGCCTGCGCGGGGCTGACCCAAGGGCACGCCGCAGCATTGCAAGCCGTTGCCGTCGGAGTTGACCGGCAGAAAATTCATGCCCGGGGAGCCGATGAAGTAGCCGACAAAGCTGTGGCTGGGCCGCTCGAACAACTCGGCGGCCGGGCCCATCTGCACCGCCCGTCCACGCGTCATCACCACCACCTGCTGGGCAAATGTCAGCGCCTCCACCTGGTCATGGGTCACATAAATCAGGGTCAGCTTGAGCTCGTTGTGGATTTGCTTGAGTTTGCGGCGCAGCTGCCATTTCAGGTGCGGGTCAATCACGGTGAGCGGCTCATCAAAGAGCACCGCCGACACATCCGAGCGCACTAGCCCGCGCCCCAGCGATATTTTTTGCTTGGCATCAGCGCTCAAACCCGATGCGCGTTGGTTGAGTTGGCCGCTCATGTCCAGCATCTCGGCAATCTCGCCCACCCGTTTTTTGATCTGGTCGGCCGGAACGCGCCGGTTGCGCAGCGGGAAGCCCAGGTTCTCGGCCACGGTCATGGTGTCGTAAATCACCGGGAACTGGAACACCTGCGCAATGTTGCGCGCCTGCGGCGTGGCGCGGGTGACATCCTGCCCGTCAAATCGCACCGTACCCTGCGAGGGCACGACCAGCCCCGACATGATGTTGAGCATGGTGGTTTTGCCGCAGCCCGAAGGCCCCAGCAAGGCATACGCGCCGCCGTCTTCAAAGGTCATTTTCAGCGGCAGCAAGGCGTAATCCTCATCCCGCACGGGATGGGCTTTGTAGGAATGGGCCAGGTCGAGTTCAATGCGCGCCATCTCAAACCCCTCCCTGCGCCGCGCCGCGTTGCACATCCACCGGGGCGCGCAACAGCGCACCCTGCGCGTCAAACAGGTACACGTCCTGTGGACTGAAATGCATGGTCACCGCAGCGCCCAATTCAAAGTAATGCACGCCCACCAACTGCGCCACCACCGCGCCCAAAGGCGTACTCAGGTGCACAAAGGTGTCGGAGCCCGAAATCTCAGCCAGCTCGGCCACCCCGGCCATGGCAGCATCACCGGGTCGCGCATGCAGGTGCAGGGCACTGGCACGCAAACCGGCGGTCAAGGCACCCGCAGCCACCGGGCCTTCCCACGGCAGGTTCAAGCTGCCGCCCAATTGCAGGCCTTCGCCCGCAGCCCGCGCCGCGAGCAAGTTCATAGGCGGATCGCTGAACGCCCGCGCCACGCGGATGGACTGCGGACGCTGGAACACCTCCGCCGTCGGGCCGTATTGCAGCAATTCGCCAGCGTCCATCACCGCCGTGTAGCCACCCAACAGCAGGGCTTCGCCCGGCTCGGTGGTGGCATACACCACGGTGGAATTCGATGCCGCAAACAATGCCGTGAGCTCGTCGCGCAGTTCTTCGCGCAACTTGTAATCCAGGTTGACCAAAGGCTCGTCGAGCAGCAAGAGCGGCGCGTCCTTGGCCAGAGCGCGCGCCAGCGCCACCCGCTGTTGCTGACCGCCGGACAACGCGGCGGGGTAGCGGTCCAGAAACATCTCAATGTGCAGCTTCTGCGCCAGAGCTTGCACGCGTTGGGCGATATCGGTATCGCCGCGCAGTTTGAGGGGCGAGGCGATATTGTCAAACACCGTCATGGAGGGGTAGTTGATGAACTGCTGGTAGACCATGGACACATTGCGCTGGCGCACCGGCACGCCCACCACATCGACGCCGTCCACCCTTACGCTGCCCGTCGTCGGTGCATCCAAGCCGGCCATGATGCGCATCAGGCTGGTTTTGCCAGCCCGCGTGGCGCCCAGCAAAATCGTGACCGCGCCGGGGCGCAGGGCCAGATCCAGCCCGTACAGCCAGGTTTGTGCCCCCACTTTTTTGCTGATACCCCGAAGATCCAACTCCATCACAAATCCCTGCGTGTGTGTCTACCTTGCTGCACTTTGGTGCATCACTCGGGGAATTATTGTTCGTATTGATTCTTTTCTATTCGGTGTTTACCCTAGGTTTTTTCCTTTCTGTTCGATTTAAAGTCTCCGTATGAACCCCAACCCCCGCCAACTGACACTGATGGACGTGGTGAAAACCCAGGGATCGGCCACGGTGGAACAGTTGGCCGACACCCTTGGTGTGACCTTGCAAACGGTGCGCCGTGACGTGCAGCGCCTGGCCGACGAGGGCTTGTTGGCGCGGTTCCATGGCGGCGTGCGCTTGCCCAGTTCAACAGTGGAGAACATCGCCTACCGCCAGCGCGAAGTGCTCAACGCCCCCGGCAAAGCCAGCATCGCCCGCGCCGTGGCGGCTGCCGTACCCAACGGGTGCTCGCTCATATTGAATATCGGCACCACGGTGGAGGCCGTCGCCCGCGAGCTGGTCAACCACAGCGGGCTGCGGGTGATCACCAACAACCTGAACGTGGCCGGCATCCTCAGCGCCAACCCGAACTGCGAAGTCATTGTGGTGGGCGGCGTGGTGCGCGCGCGCGACCGCGGCATCGTGGGCGAGGCGGCGATGGATTTCATCCGCCAGTTCAAGGTCGACATCGCCCTGATCGGCATCTCGGCGATTGAGCCCGATGGTTCGCTACGCGACTTTGACTTCCGCGAGGTCAAAGTCTCGCAAAGCATCATCGCCCACGCCCGCGAAGTCTGGCTGGCCGTCGACAGCAGCAAGTTCACGCGCTCGGCCATGGTCGAAGTGGCACCGCTGTCCGCCATCGACCGCCTGTTCAGCAACGCCATCCCACCCGACCCCTTTCCCCAACTGCTGGCCGATGCGCAGGTGCGCTTTGAGCTGGCCTCTTGATGCACAAGCCGCCATGACCTACATCCTTGCCCTGGACCAAGGGACTACCAGCTCGCGCAGCATCGTCTTCGACGCACGCGGCAACATCGTCGCCATCGCACAACAGGAAATCCAGCAGATTTACCCGCAACCGGGCTGGGTGGAGCACAACCCGCTGGAAATCTGGTCCAGCCAAATCGCGACCGCGCGGCAGGTGCTGGCCAAAGCCGGCATCACGGCCGCGCAGCTGCGCGCCGTCGGTATTACCAACCAGCGCGAAACCACGGTGGTCTGGAACCGGCACACCGGGCAACCGATTTACAACGCCATCGTCTGGCAGGACCGCCGGGCCGAGCCCGCCTGCGCCGCGCTGCGCGCACAGGGCATGGCCCCGGTCATCCAGCAAAAGACCGGGCTTTTGGTAGACGCGTATTTTTCGGGCACCAAACTGCAATGGATACTGGACAACGTCGACGGCGCGCGGGCGCAGGCAGCCGCCGGTGACCTGCTCTTCGGCACCGTGGATTGCTGGCTGCTGTGGCAGCTCACCGGCGGCGCGGTACACGCGACCGACGTCAGCAACGCGGCGCGCACCATGCTCTTCAATGTGCACCACAACAACTGGGA